>DASXOU010000500.1:0-4867 GCA_036494045.1 Polyangia bacterium
GAGCGCGCACGTCAAAAACAATAGGCGTAGATCTGGATACCGGTCGTGCACGAGCGCCGCTTCCCTCCCGAAGGGCGATTCATGGCGCGTGGGCCGGTCTCCTGGCTCGGATGCTTCGCTGCGGCCCTTCCCGACGAGAAATCCGTCAGTGGGTGGCTTTCAACCACCGCAGCATCGACACATCCTTACAGTCGCGGGGGCGGCTCCGGCTTTTCACCGGCTTCCCGTTCACCCAGGCGCTTTATGTTCGCTGCGCGCACCCTACGAGATGCACCTGAGCGAGTCAAGCGCGCGGGCGCGTCGAACTTTCGTCGCGCGCGGGGCGACGTTCGTCGTACCGTGTGCATCCAACGCCAACGACGAGGAGCTGCACCAATGGCCACTTTGAAGGGACGCACGCTGTTCATCACCGGCGCCAGCCGCGGCATCGGGCTCGCCATCGCCAAGCGCGCCGCGCGCGACGGCGCGAACATCGTCATCGCCGCCAAGACGACCGATCCGCATCCCAAGCTCCCCGGCACCATCTACACGGCGGCCAAGGAGATCGAGGAGGCCGGCGGCAAGGCGCTCGCGTGCGTCGTCGACATCCGCGACGAGAACCAGATCGCGGCTGCCGTGCAAAAAGCGGTCGAGACCTTCGGCGGCATCGACATCCTCGTCAACAACGCGAGCGCCATCAGCTTGACCGGCACGGTCGCGACGCCGATGAAGCGCTACGATCTCATGCACTCGATCAACACGCGCGGCACCTTCGCCTGCTCGCAGGCGTGCATTCCGCATCTGAAGAAGTCGTCGAACCCGCACATCCTCATGAACTCGCCGCCGCTGAACATGGAAGAGCGCTGGTTCGCGCCGCACGTCGCGTACACGATGGCCAAGTTCGGCATGTCGATGTGCGTGCTCGGCATGGCCGGGGAGCTGCGCGGCGACGGCATCGCAGTCAACGCGATCTGGCCGCGCACGGTGATCGCGACGGCGGCGGTGCAGAACCTCCTCGGCGGCGACTCGACGATGCAGGGCGCGCGCACGCCCGAGATCATGGCCGACGCGGCCTACGCGATCTTGACCAGGCCGAGCCGCGAGTTCACCGGCAACTTCTGCATCGACGAAGAGATCCTGAAGAAGGACGGCGTCACCGACTTCGCCCAATACGCGTCGGTGCCGGGCGCCGACTTGATCCCCGACTTCTTCCTATGAGCGCCGACAATCGGCAGTGGAAGTTGCGCGCGCGGCCGGCGGCGCTGGTCGGGCGCGAGCACTTCGACTTCGTGACCTCGCCGGTGCCGTCGCCGGCGGCGGGCGAGGCGCTCGTCGCGGTGCAGTACGTGTCGCTCGATCCGGCCATGCGCGGCTGGCTCAACGACGCCAAGTCGTACGTGCCGCCGGTCGGCCTCGGCGAGGTCATGCGCGCGATCGGCGTCGGCCGCGTCGTCGAATCGAAGGATCCCGCGCTCGCCGCCGGCGACTTCGTGACCGGCATGACCGGCGTGCAAGCGTTCGCGAGCGCGCCGGCAACGTCGTGGACCAAGATCGATCCGGCGCTGGTGCCTTTGCCGCGCTGGCTCGGCCTCGTCGGCATGCCGGGCATGACCGCGTATTTCGGGCTCCTCGACGTCGGCGCCGCCAAAGAGGGCGAGACGCTCGTGGTCTCGGCGGCGGCGGGCGCCGTCGGCGCGGTCGTCGGCCAGCTCGGCAAGATCCTCGGCATGCGCGTCGTCGGGATCGCCGGCGGCGCCGAAAAGTGCCGCTACCTCGTCGACGAGCTCGGCTTCGACGCCGCGATCGACTACAAGCACGACGACGTGCGCGCCAAATTGCGCGAGCACGCGCCCAAAGGCATCGACGTCTACTTCGACAACGTCGGCGGCGAGATCCTCGATCACGCGCTGGCGCAGCTGCGCAAAAAAGCGCGCGTCGTCATCTGCGGCGCGATCTCGCAGTACAACAACGCCGGCGCCTTCGTCGGGCCCAAGAATTACATGTCGCTCCTGGTCAACCGCGCGCGCATGGAAGGCTTCGTCGTCTTCGACTTCGCGGCGCGCTATCCCGAAGCGGCGATGAAGCTCGCGGCGTGGCACAAGCAGGGCAAGCTGGCCGCGCGCGAAGACATCGTCGACGGGCTCGAGCAGTTTCCCGAAGCGCTCGGCAAGCTCTTCCGCGGCGAAAACTTCGGCAAGCTCATCCTGAAAATCTAACGCGTCGAGAGACCCCACCGCCGCGTCGATTTCGCCGCGCGGCAATCCGCCTCGCGTGAACACAGCGCTCAGCCCACGAAACGCGCTATCGTGACGAGCGTGGATGACGCCGCGCTCACCGCGTTTCTCGACGCCGTCTTCGCCTTCGCGTGCACGCGCCGCGTGAGCGAATTCGTCGACGTCGATCGCCTCCTCGCCGCCGCCGATCTCGCCGCCGAGCCGTCGCGCGTGGCCCGCTTCGTCGCGCGCTTCGTCGCTCCCGTGCGCGCCCGCGCCCTCGATCGCCTGCGCGCCTCGACGCTGCCGCTCGGCGTGTGGCTCCCCGATCCGGTGCGCGACGCGCTCGCCGTCATCCTCGCCGAGCCGGCGCCGATCCCGCGCGCGCTCGTCGACAAAGTGGTCGCCGACGAGCACGTGCGCGACTCGGCGCGCGCCATGTTGCAAGAGGCGCTCTCGAGCTTCATTCACAAGGCCTTCTCGGTCACGCCCGGCGGACGCGGCCTGCGCGGCGTGATCGGCCTGGGCGCGCGCGCCGCCGGCGGACTCTTCGGCGGCCTCGGCAGCGAGGTGCAGCGCCAGCTCGAGGAGCGCGTGCGCGACTTCGTCGACGGCGGCGTGGGCATGATGCAAAAGAGCGTGGCGCAGCGGCTGACCAGCGCCGACACCGCGCGCCTGCTCGGCAAGCGGCGCCGCGCGATCTTCCTCGCCGTCCTGGCCGAGCCCGAGTCGCAGGTCGCGCGCTTCGTGAAGAAGACGCCGTGGGCGGCGCTCGACGCGATGCTGCCGGCGCTGATCGCGCACAACCTCGCGCGCGCCGAGGTGCGCGCGGCGCTGCGCGAAGAGCTCGCCGCCGCCGTCGCCGAGCTGGCGACGCAGACCATCGGCGAGCTGCTCGACGAGCTCGGCTTGCGCGCCGCCGCCGCCGAAGCGGTGCGCGCCCACGGGCTGCCGCTGGCGCGCGCATTTTTACAGTCGACGAAGTGAGACCCTCCGATTTCCGGAGGGTGTGGGGCGGCCACTCCCACGCTGACTCGCGCCGCGACAAAAATTCCGGTAGGTTGACCGCCGGCAGAGCTGATGCATAGAGACGCTGGCGCACGCGCGAGAACGGGAGAGTGGGTAGATGGGTCGGGAGCTTCTGCGCCGTACGACGACAGCCTTGCAGCACGCAGCCGATGCACGAACGGTCGAGTTTCAAGCGCGCCACGCCGCCGAGGCGCGCGCGATGTTCGAGCACGCGGTGACCGCCGCGCGGATGCGCTTCGAAGCGGCCGAGCGCCGTCCGACGCTGGCGTCGCGCGTGATCGCGCGCCAGTCGGTGGCCTCGGAGCTCTACGAGCTGGCCGAGTTCGAAGAGCGCCTGATGCAGATCGAGGAACAGGTGGCAACGGCCATCCTCGCCAACGAAGCGCGCGTCTTCCGCCGCTTGCGCCTGGCCGACTAGGCTTCGCGTCCATCGTCGCGGCCGTCGTCGGGCTCGGGCTCGCCGGCTGCGGCCCGCATCGCGCGCCCGGCTCGTGCGACGGCTGGTGCCCGCAGTCGCCGATCCGTCACCTCGTCGTCATCGTGCAGGAGAACCACACCTTCGACAGCTACTTCGGCCGCTGGTGCACGGCCGCCACCGGCTCGTCGCCCACGTGCACCGACGGCGGCGCCGCCTGCTGCGAGCGCGCGCCCGACGCCGATCCGAGCGGCCACGCGCCCATCGTGCTCGACGATGCCGCCAACGCCAAGTTCGATCCCGACCACACTTTCTCGTGCGAGAGCGACGAGGTGGACGGCGGCAAGATGGATCACTTTGTCGACAGCGCGCGCTGCGGCGACGCGCGCAACTTCGCCTACGCCGATTCCTCGACGGTGCAGCCCTATTGGGATCTGGCCGCCGGCGGCGCGCTAGCCGACGCCTGGTTTCAGCCGACGCTCGGCCAGAGCTCGTCGAACGACATGTTCCTCTTCGGCGCCAGCTTCATCTTCCTCGACAACACCGTCGAGCCCGCGGCTCCCGGCGCCGAGTGCAGCATCGTCACCACCAAGCCGTTGAGCTTCGACACCACCAACACCATCGGCGACCTGTTGCAGGCCAACCATATCTCGTGGACCTGGTACGCCGAGGGGCTGGCCGCGATGCTCGACGCCGAGACGGTGGCGCGCTGCCCCGATGCGCCGCTCGATTGTGAGATCGGCTGGTCGCTCTATCCCTGCGTCTTCGATCCCGACGACGTGCCGGCCAGCTATTATCCGCAGTTCGTGAACGATCTGAGCAGCGTGCGCGACTTCGGCTCGTTCAAGGCCGATCTCGACGGGCGCGTGCTGCCGCAGGTCGCGTTCATCAAGGGGCTCGGCTATCACACCGAGCATCCGGGCCTGGAGACCACCATCAGCGACGGCGTCGGCTTCGTAAACACGATCCTCGACGAGATCGCGCAGTCGGACTATGCGCCCGATACGCTCGTGCTCGTCGTCTACGACGAAGGCGGCGGCTACTTCGACCACGTGGCGCCCGCCGCCGCCGTCGACGAGCATCCCTACGGCACGCGCGTGCCGGCCATCGCCGTCGGTCCGCGCGCGCGCCACGGCGCCATCTCGCACGTGACGCTCGAGCACTCCTCGATCGTGAAGTTCATCGAGTGGAACTGGCTGCGCCAGACCGGCCAGCTCGGCGCGCGCGACCA
>DASXOU010000501.1:0-5587 GCA_036494045.1 Polyangia bacterium
GCGCGAGCTCGGCCTCGGCGCGCCCGCCGACGGCGGCGATCTTGAGCGCCACGCGATGCCAACCGGCCGTCAGCGGCACCGCGAGCACGCGCACGCGCGGCGGCACGCGCTCGGGCGAGAGCGCGTCGAACGCCATGGCGCCGTCGACGTAGAGCCGCCACGGCACATCGGTCTCGACGGTGACGCGCGCGTCGGCTGCGCGCGCGGCATGGAACCACTGCACGCCGTAGAGCACGCCGGCGCGCCCCTTGTCGCCTTCGAGCACGAGCTCGCAGCCACGCATGCCGGCGGCGCGCAGCCGCGCGCGATCGCCGTCGCCATCGGCGGCGAACGGCGTCGCCAGATCCACGCGCGGCAACGATCCATAGGCGCCGGCGACGAACCAACGATCGGGGCAGCCGCGCGCGCGATCGAAGCCGCGCGCCTCCGCCTCGCGTCCGAGCCGCCGCGCGTAGTGCGCGCGCATCGCCAAGAGGCGCAACCGCGCCTCCGCCGGCAGCTTGGCACCGTCGAGCGCCGCCAGCCGCTCGGCCTGCGCGCGCTCACCCGGCACCTCGCCGACCAGCTGCTCGAGCTTGTGCGCCGCCGAATCGGCGAACGCGCCCCACCAAGGATCGCGCGCGTGATGGGTCGCGCCCTCGAGCAGCGCCCACCATAGATCCCACGCGCGATCCCAATCGCCGCGCTCGTGCGCCAGAAGCGCGCGTCCATAGAGCGCGCGCACGTCGTCGTCTTTCGCCGCCGCGAAGGCGCGCTCGGCCGCCGCCGAATCGCCCGCCAGCCACGCCTGCCAGCCGCGCTCGCCGTCGCCGCTGGCGCTCGGCCGCGCCGGCATGGTCGCGCAGCCGCACAGCGCCAGCATCGCGATGGCAGCGCCTCTCATTTGCCGACGACGAGCTCCTGCGTGATGGCGGCGTCGACGTCGGCGCAGAAGCGCCGGAACGCGGCGTAGTCCTCGCGCGTGATGCGATGCCGATCGACCTCCAGCGCCGCCACCACCTCGACGGCGCCGCCCTTGTCCGCCGCCGTCAGCGAGAAGTGCCCGAACGGCGCCGCCACCTCGCGCGCTTCGGGCAGCCGCTTGACCGCGAAGCCGGGCGGCAGCGCCACCGTCAAGCGATCCTCCTGCCGCCAGGGAAACCCGAGCACCAGATCGTGCTTGCGCGACGAGAGCCGCGCGTACGAGCGCAGCATGTCGGCCTCGCGTCCGAGCGCCGGCATCACCAACTCGCCGCCGTCGGGCCGCGCCCAATCGGGCACCTCGACCGCGGCGCGCACCTCGACCGGCCGCTCCAGATCGTCGATGCGCGGCATGTCGACCGACTCCACGCGCGCGCCCGGATGCTTCTCCGCCCACGCTTTTCCGTAGCGCTCGAGCCGCTCCGCCGGCGACTGATAGTGTGCGCGCCACTCGTGCGCCACTTCGCCGGCGACGGTGACGTGCTCGTCGATGTGCGCCCCGCCGTTGCCGTCGAGCGTCACGCGCTCGTCGGTGGCGACGCGGTTGTGCGGCGCGGTCAGGACCGGCGTGCGGCGCAGCTTGCCCTCCGACACGATGAGCACCGGGATGTCCTGATCCTGCGCCGGCAATTCGTCGGCGCCGGAGAACTCGGCGGTGCCGTCGAGAAACAGGTCGTAGCGCGGCACGTACACGATGGCGTGATCGAACGGCGCCAGTGACGCCGGCTCGGGATCGAGATCGCCGCCGCGCCGCGTGCGCGCCAGGACCAGCGACGCGTCGACGCCAATCTCGCGCAGCATCACGACCAGCAACGAAGCCTTGTCCTTGCAGTCGCCGAACTTGCGCGCGAACACCTGCGTCGTGCGATACGGCTGATATCCGTGAATCCCGAATTCGAGCCCGACATATCGGGTTTTGCGCACGACCAGATCGTAGACGGCGCGGATCTTGGCGCGCTCGTCGGTCAATCCCTTGACCGCGTCCATGACCGCGTCGTGGATCTGCGGGCTCGACTGCAGCTGCTCGGCGACCAGGCCGCGATACCAGGCGGCCACGTCTTCCCAGGTCTTGTACGTCGAGACATGCACGTACGCCGCCACGTCCGTGAAGCCGGGCATGCCCGGCTCGGCGTCGACCTTGGGCACGTTGGCGGCGCGGAACGTGTAGACCTTGTCGTCCCCGCGCGTCTCCTCGGTGAAGTCGACCTTGCCCAGGCGCGGCTTATTGAAATAGAGGGTTTTCCCTTTTGGCGCGATCAAAACATATCGCGTTTCCAACCGCGGAATTTCCTCTTGCAACAGATGCAAGTCGCCAAAATAGTCGGCGAACATGTTGCGCCGCGCGGTATCGCTTACAACATATTCGAGATCGATCACGTCGCCCGGCTCGAGCGCGTCGAACTCCACGACCTGCGCCTTGACGTCGTAATAGAGCCCGTACCATGGCTCCGACACGTCGCGCTCCCCCGTCGACGACGCCTCGACCACCTCGCCCGACCGCTTGTACACGCGCGCCGCCCGAATCTCCACCGCTTGCGTATCGGGCGTATAGCGAATGTCCGCCTGTGCCTCTTCCCGCGCCCCTCTTTCATCCAAAATCTCCACGACGCGCTGCTGATACATCTCGCTCAGCCCATTGCCATGCACCCGTGTCACCGACTGATCCAACAGCACCCGCGCCCGATCATTGCCTGCCGCCTGCCGCCTGTCGCCTGTCGCCTGTTTGATCAGCCCCGGCACATCCGCCGCCCACGCCCGCGCCAAATCTCCCCCACGATCCTTCGGCCCCAGCGCCAACAAATACTCCCGCAGCTCCGGATTCTGCGGCTTGAGCTCGAGCGCCCGCTTCATCGTCGGCAGCGCCTCGTCGTCGCGCCCGAGCCGATGCAGAAGCCGCCCGTCGCGCTCGAGCAGGCGCGCCTCTTCCGGCGCCACCGTCAGCGCCACCTTGAGCGCCTCGTGCGCCTCGGCGCCCTTGCCCACCGCCTCGAGCACGTCGGCGCGATCGAGCGCCGTCTGCAGCACGTCGGGCCGCGCGCGCGCGATGCGATCGACGAACGCGAGCGCCTCGGCGGTCGCGCCCTCCGCGCGCGCGAACGAGTAGAGCTCGCGCAGCGTCTCGGTGTCGTCCTTCTCGGCATCGGCGACGCGCTCGTACAGCTTCTGCGCCTCGCCGCGCCGCCCGCGCCGCACCGCCAGCGTCGCCTCGGCGCGCAGCACCTTGAGCGTCGCGTGCTCCTTCTCGAGCGCCGCCAGCATCGCCGCCGCGCGCGACGGCACTCCGCGCTCGGCGGCCAGCTCCGCCAGATCGATCGCGATCGGCCAATACGACGGATCCGCCGCGCGCCCGTCGAGCCAGAGATCTTCGGCGCGACGTTCGCGGCGCGCGCGGTGATAGAGGTCGCCGAGCATTTCCAAGAGCGGCGCGCGTGCCGACGGCTGACCGCTCACAACCGGCAGCGCCAGCCCCTTCTCGAGCGCGCGGCGCTTGTCGTTGGGATCGTTCTCGGCCAGCGCGAGGTTGCGATAGAGCTCGCACGACGGCTTGAGCTTGGCCGCGTGCTCGAACGCGTCGGCGGCGCGACGCTTCTCCGGATCTTCCGGCGCCACGTGCAAGTGGTACTGCCCGAGG
Source organism: Polyangia bacterium (assembly GCA_036494045.1). Classification (GTDB taxonomy): domain Bacteria; phylum Myxococcota_A; class Polyangia; order Palsa-1104; family Palsa-1104; genus JAQBQH01. Next base: position 3,593 of record DASXOU010000501.1, read on the forward strand.
TCGCTCCATGCCTGCGCGTCCCGCGGATGCGCCTTGGCCGCGGCTTCGAGATCGCGCCCGAGGTCGGCGACCGCGAACTTCGGCCTGGCGCCGGGCCGCGAATCGGCGAAGTGCGACAGATCGGTCGACGACTTCAGGCCGGCGAGCGGCGCGCCGTCGGGCGCGGTCAGCCGCACGAACGCGCTCCACGCCCCATCGAGCGCCGACAGCTTCACCGTCACGCGGTTCCAGCCGCCGCGCAGCTGCACCGGCGCCGCGTCCTGATCGATCCGCACCGGCCGATACACGTCGCGCGCCAGCGCGGGCACGCCGTCGACCCACACCTTGATCGCCCCCGCCGACCCGACGCGCACCGCCGCGCGCGTCGCCGCCGGCACGTAGACCATCGTCGTCAGATACGCGGTGACGTTGGTATCGGGCCGCAGCATCGCGTCGAGTGACACCATCCCCTGCGTCGCGATCGCGGGCATCAGGCGCCACGACACCGCGCGCTCCTTGCCGTCGAAATGCGCGCTCTCATCGATCGGCCCCACGAGCTGCTTCTCCGGCGCGTAGACGGTCGCGTGCCCGCTGCGCCCTTCGTTGTCGAACGGCCCCACCACCCACCACGACGTCAGAAGCCCGAGCTCCGCGCGCGCCTTGGTCGCCTCGGAGGCCTGCCCGCCGCGATCCATTAATAAGGATCGCAGCCACGCCGCCCGCGCGCGCACGTCGGGCCGCGCCTTGCCGCTCGCCGTCGCCGCGTCGAGAAAGTGCGCCAGCGCCGCGCGATCGTCGAGCACATCCCACAAATCCGTGATGGCGCCGAGCAGAGGCACCACCGCCTGCGGCCGGGCGCCCTCTTTGACGAAGCGCGCCTGCCGCGCCGCCAGATCCTGCGCGAAGCGATCCGCGCCGAGCGGCTGCGCGCCCGCGGACGCCGGCGCCAACGCCGCTCCGAGCGCCCCGAAGAGCGCGACCGAAGCCAGCGCGATCCGTCGGCGAGCTGCCATGGACGGTTCAGCATAGCACCGGATCGCTTCTTGACCACCGTCGCTGCCTCCGATACGGTGGTCGACCATGATGAGACTTCGCGTCGGAGCCCCCGCGCTGTTGCTCGCTTCGTCAGTGACGGTCGCGTTGGCGGGCTGCGATCTCAAGGAGTTCACCGTCAGCACCACGGCTCCGGTGCTGCGCGCCGCCGCCAATGCGCTGCCCGAGGAATCGGACGTGCAATTGGCGCGCGATTCGGCGCCCGCGTCGCTCAAGACCGTCGAAGGCTTCCTGGTCTCGGCGCCCAAAAATTCCGATCTGCTCGCCATCCTCGCGCAGGGCTACATCGAGTATCCGTTCGGCTTCATCGAGGACGACTACGAGTCGCTCCCCGACGACGCCAAGCACGCCAACGAGCGCGACGCGCTGGCCGCTCGCGCCACCGGCCTCTACGATCGCGCGCTCGCCTACGGCGTTCGCCTCATCGAGCTCGACGACAAGCACTTCGGCGAGATGTTCCGAAAGGACGTCGCCTCCGCCGAAGCGGAAGCCAAGAAGCTCGACAAGAAACAGGCGCCGGGCCTGCTCTGGGTCGGCCTGGCGCTGGCCTCGGCGATCAACTTGAACCGCAACGACCTGGCGCGCGTCGTCGAGCTGCCCAAGGCGATCGCGCTCATCAAGCGCTCGCACGAGCTCGATCCCAAGTTCTACAACGCCGGCGCCGCCATGACCCTCGGCATCATCTACTGCTCGCAAGGCAAGGCGATCGGCGGCGATCCCGACCTCGGCCAGAAGTTCTTCAAAGAAGCGATCGACGCCAGCGACGGCAAGTTCCTCATGCCCAAGGTCATGTACGCGCGCTTCTTCGCGGTCATCACGCAAGATCGGCCGCTGTTCGAGAAGACCCTCAAAGAGGTGATCGCGGCGCCGCACGACATCTGGCCGCAGCAGCGCCTGCCGAACGAGCTGGCCAAGAAGCGCGCGCAACGCTATCTCGCTCACGCAGAAGATTATTTCTAGGCC
>DASXOU010000502.1:0-5258 GCA_036494045.1 Polyangia bacterium
AAGTCGCTGGCGGTGTAGCTGCGCGTGAGGCCGCCCGGCTGCGTCCAGGCCGGCGCGTCGAGGTCCTGGCGGCGATAGCTGGCGAGGATGCCGTAGTTGACGAGCGTGCGGCCGGCGCGCAGCTTCCGTCGCTGCGCTTCGATCGAGTCGAGGCGCGCGATCGCCAGCGCCGCGGTGTTGACCTGCGCGCGCCGATCGAGATCGATCGGCTGCGCCGCCGGCACGACGTACGGTCCGCTCGCCGAGAGCTCGTACATCGCAGTGACGTAATGATTGAGGACCGGCACCGTGAGCGCGATGCGATCGCCCGAGTCGCCGAAGTCGCAGCCGAGGCAGTCGCCGTTGTTGACGAAGAATCCGGTGCCCCACGAGACCAGCGCGCCCATGCGGCCCGCCGAGAGCACGCCGAACGGCAGGATCACTTCGCCCCACGCCTGCTTGACGGCGATGGCGTCCTTGAGCGCGTTCACGCCGCCTTGCGGCGAGGTGGCGTTCTCGGTGGCGAGGGCGTAGCTCGAGTACGAGGGCAGCACGTCCGGCGTCGAGCCGAAGCCGACGTCGTCGAGGATGTCGATGCGCATGTGGACGCGCACCGCCTGGCCGACCTCGAGCGTCGGCTCCAGGCGCACGCGCATGTCGGCGGCGGTGATGGTGTGATCGTTGCCGCCCGCCGCCGGCGTGGGAAAGATGGGCTGGCCCGTCGACGGCGTGGGCCCGCGCGACAGGTCGAGATCGTTGAACACGTCGCCGCGCACGCGCAGGTAGCCGTCGAGCGTGAGCCGAAAGTCCTTCCACGGCGACGGCGTCACCGACAACGAGCGCAGCGGCACTTCGTCGGCCGCCTCCTCGGTCGCGCCCGCGCGCGCGGCCAAAAGCACTACGACGAGCACGCATGATGCGATCGCACAATAAATCGCTGCGTAATTCCGCGATCGCATCATTTCGCGCTCGAGAGCTCGCCCCTGGCCGTCAGAAACTCGGTGAGCGCGGCCGCGGTCTCGCCGGTGCACTCCCACATCGGGATGTGCCCGCAGCGCGGGAGGACCACGAGCCGCGCGTGGGGAAGCTCGCGCGCCAGCCGTTCGCCGAAGGCGAGGCGCGCCACGCGATCGTCGCGTCCCCACAAGAGCAGCGTCGGGTTCTGGATGGTGCGGTACTCGCTCTCGGTCTCGGCGAAGCGGTACATGCCGCGCGCGGCGGCGAGCGCGGCGGCGAGCGCGCCGTCGAGCGACATCTGCTTTTCGACCTCGTCCACGACCTTTTGCGTGACCAGCGACGGATCGACGAAGTTGAGGTAGAGCCGCTCGCCGATGCCGTTGCGATAGAAGGCGGCGTAGAGCGCCTCGCCGAGGCCGGGCGCCCGCGCCCAGCGCATGATCGGCAGCAGTTGATCGTCGTAGATCCAGCCGGAGATGATGACGAGGCGATCGAGTCGATCGGGATGGCGGCGCGCGAACGCCAGCGCCACCGACGAGCCCCACGAGTGGCCGACGACGTGCGCGCGGGCGACGCCTTTTTTCGCGAGCACGTCGGCGAGCACGTCGGCGAGGGCGTCGGGCGTGTAGTCGCCTTCGCGGCGATCGGATTTGCCGAAGCCGGGCAGATCGACCGCGATGACGCGCAGGTGCGCGGCCAGCGCGTCCATGACCGGCGCATACGACGCCGTGGACGAGCCGTAGCCGTGCACGAGCAGCACCGTTTCGCGCGCGCCGCTCGGATTCTTGTCGATGACGCGCAGCTGGCCGCGATCGCCGAGCATCAGTCGCTCTTCGGCGGGCAGCGGCTCGGAGGCGCCGGTCTGGAAGTGCACGCAGCCCGTCGACAGCAGGCCGAGCGGCATGATGCAGGCGCACCACGCCATGATGCAGTCGCACCATAACGCCCGGGTCGGGCGTGTGCGGATGAGCGCGCGCGTCAGGTTCATGGGTTGGCGAGCCGCCGGTACTCCGAAGCCGTCGTGAAGTTCGCCGAGGTTTCGCCGTCCTGGCTGCGGATGCGCGCGACCGCGCCGTAGCACTCGGCCATGTGCAGGTAGGTGATCTGCGTGGTCGGATTCTCGCCGGTGCGCGTCAGCGTCATCTTGATGCGCAGCGTATCGAAGGTCGCTGCCGGCACCTTGGTCATGCCGCGCGCGTCGACCTCGAAGGCGTAGCTCTCGTTGGCCAAAAAGGCGATGCCGTCGGCGAGGCCGCTGACGTTCGACTGCGAGGTCCAGGTCGTTCCCATCGAGAGCGGGAATTGCAGCACCACGATGGGCGTCGTGTAGGTGAGCTCGGTCTTGGTGGCGCCGTTCTCGTCGCTGACGACGCCGAGCATCTCGAGCTTGTCGCTGCTCACGCGAAAGACACCGTACACCTGTTGCCCGTCGTCGATGCGCTCGCCGTAGGTCGCCGTCGGAAAATCGCCGCCCCACCACTGTCCGCTCGGGTCGACGAGCTGATCGAACTGCTTGACCTCGCCCGCAATGGGCGCCGAAAAATCCCAAGTTCCGCCTTGCGCGACCACGTTGACCGGCACGGTGGTGTTGGCCGCGTTGACCGCGAAGAGCGCGCCGAGCCCGACGACGAACTGCTCCTCTGCGCGCGTGATCGTGCCGTCGCCGTTGAAGGAGCAGCTGGCGGCGAGCGCGTCCGGGTTCCAGCCGTCGGGGATCGGTGTGGCCAGATCGAGACCGCCGAGGTCGACGGCGGCGCCCGACAGATCGCTGCTCGCCAGCGGCCGGCACGCGCCGGCGACACAGGCGTCGCCCACGGCGCAGTCGTCATCGATGCGACAGCCGCCCTTGTCGCCGCCGCAACCGCCGAGCGCGAGCGCGAAGGCGCAGCCCGCGAGCGCCATGATGCAAGCGCACAATAAGGGGAAGCGTTTATTGTGCAGTTGCATATTACGTCCCTGCGACCAGGCCTCCGTCGACGCCCAGCACCTGCCCGTTGATGAACGACGCCTCGTCGGAGGCGAGAAACACGTAGGCGCGCGCGACGTCCTCCGGCGCGCCAAAGCGGCCAAGCGGCGTCTTCTTCTTCATGCCCTCGAGCACGTCCTCGGGCATCTTGGCGGTCATGTCGGTGGCGATGAAGCCGGGCGCGATGGCGTTGACGCGCACGCCCTTGCGGCCGAGCTCGCGCGCCCAGACGCGGGTCATGCCGATGACGCCCGCCTTGGTCGCGACGTAGTTGCTCTGGCCGAAGTTGCCGTAGATGCCGACGACCGACGAGGCGTTGACGATCGCGCCCGAGCCGCGCGCGACCATGTGCGGCGCCACTTCACGCGTCATGTAGAAGGTGCCCGATAGGTTGACGGCGATGACCGCGTCCCACGCCTCGTCGCTGGTCTTCATGAGCGAGGCGTCGCGCGTGATGCCGGCGTTGTTGACCAGGATGTCGATGCGCTCGGCGCGCGACAACGCGGTGGCGACGACCGACTTCACCGATTGCGGATCGGCGACGTCGAGCTGAAGACCGATCGCTCCACCGCCGAGGGCGCGCGCCGTGGCCTCGGCCGCATCGGCGTCGACGTCGGCAACGATGACACGCGCGCCCTCGGCGGCGAACGCCTGCGCGGTGGCGCGTCCGATGCCGCGCGCGCCGCCGGTGATGAGAGCGACCTTTCCGCTGAGCCTGGCCATGAATCCTCCTCGTGAAACCAATGCGACAAGTTATGATGCGAGTGCACAATAACAATTGTGCGATCGCATATCAAGTACCAAAACGCTCGCGCACGCGCTGGCGCAGCACCTTGCCGGTGGAGTTGCGCGGCAGCGCGTCGGTGAAGATCACCGACTTCGGGATCTTGTAGCGCGCCAGCCGGCCGCCGAGGTGCGCCAGCACGCCAGCGGCATCGAGCTGAGCGCCGGGCGCGGTGACCACGACGGCGCGGCCGACCTCGCCCCAGCGCGTGTCGGGGATGGCGATGACGCACGCTTCGGCGACGCCGCCGAGCGCGGCGAGGGCGAGCTCGATCTCGGCGGGATAGATGTTCTCGCCGCCGGAGATGAACATGTCCTTCTTGCGGTCGACGATGTAGTGGTAGCCCTCGTCGTCGCGGCGGACCAGATCGCCGGTGTGGAAGAAGCGGGTGCCGCGGAAGGCGTGCGCCGTCGCTTCGGCGTTGCGGAAGTAGCCGAGCGTGACCATCGGGCCGCCGAGCGCGAGCTCGCCGACGTCGCCGATGGGGACGGGCTGGCCGGTATCGTCGACGATCTTGGTTTGCAGGTAGAAGTTGGGCCAGCCGACGGAGCCGGCTTTGCGGAACGTGTCCTCGGGCGTGAGCGAGAAGCAGTTGGGGCCGACCTCGGTGAGGCCGTAGCCCTGGCGGAAGAGCACGCCGCGCTCGCGATAGGCGTCGATGAGCGGCAGCGGGCAGGGCGCGCCGCCGCACAGCGCCATGCGCGTCGACGACAGGTCGACGCGCGCGAACGATTCGGAGTCGCGCCACATCTGATAGATCGTGGGGACGCCCATGTGCAGCGTGATCTTCTCGTCGGCAGCGACGTGGAGCGCGCGCTCGGCGTCGAAGCTGGGCAGGATGACGACGCGGCCGCCGTTGTGCAAAAGCGGCGTGGCCAGGCAGTTGAGCCCGCCGGTGTGGAACATCGGCATGAAGTCGAGCGTCGAGTCGCGTGTGGTCAGCTCGATCGCGAGGTGCGTCGACAGCGAGTTGAACACGAGCTGGCGATGCGACAAGAGCGCGCCTTTGGGGCGGCCGGTCGTGCCCGAGCTGTACATGAGGACGACCGGATCTTCGAAGTCGACCTCGATCGGCGTCGGCGGCGTGTCGGCGCCGGCGGCGAGGAGCTGCTCGTAGGAGCGGCCGCCCGCGGTGGGCTCGTCGTACGCGATGCGGTGCGCGATCGGCGCGACCACGCCGCCGGCGAGCTCGGCGCAGGCGCGATCGTAGAGCAGCACCTGCGGCTGCGCGTCGGCGATGATGCCGTCGAGCTCGGCGGCGGCGAGGCGCCAGTTGAACGGCGCGAAGATGGCGCCCAGCTTGGCGCAAGCGAAGAGCGCCTCGAAGTGCTCGCCGCGGTTGTGTGCCAGCACCGCGACGCGGTCGCCTTTGCCGACGCCGAGCGCGCCGGCGAGCGCGCGCGCGAGGCGATTGGCGCGGCGATCGAGGTGCCAATAGCTCCAGCGCCGGCCGGTGAGTGGCTCGAACAGCGCCGTCGCTTCCGGCGTGCGGCGCGCCCAGTAGGCGGTCCAGTCGCCGACGTGGTTCATCGCTTCCTCTTGTCGCCGCGCGGCTGCTTGTCGCTGCGCGGC
>DASXOU010000503.1:0-11158 GCA_036494045.1 Polyangia bacterium
ATGAACGACAATTGCACCGGCGAGAACAACGCCTGCGTCCCCACCAGCGACGGCACGGCGCGCTACTGCACCAAGTCGTGCGGCTCGCCCTACGACTGCGGCGGCGCGCAAGGCACGTTCCTCTCTTGCAGCGCCGCCACCGACTCGCTCGGCACCGACGCGATGTTCTGCCTGCACAAGTTCGGCGCCTGCACCGGCACCGGCGAGGTCTGCGATCCCTGCCGCACCACAGGCGACTGCGCCAACGGCACCACCTGCATCAGCAACCTCGCCACCGGCGAGCGCATGTGCACCAAGGCCTGCACCATGGACAGCCAGTGCGCGTCCGACAAGCCGACCGGCTGCGACTACGGCCCGCCGCCGGCGATGGAAGGCGACCCGGTCTATACCGATCTCTGTACCGGCGACATGAACCACTACAACCCCGGCGTTTTGACCTGCTTTTTCTGACGCAGCGCGTCTGCAAGTTCTCCGACGACCGCGCTGCCCACAACCGTTGACAGTGTGACCTCTATCCCTTTACCTTCAGTCATTCGCCTACACGAGGGGTAACCGATGAAGTTCAAATCGATCGCCGCGCGGGCTACGGTGACGACAAGCGTTCTTGTATTGTTCGGAGTCGGTTGCGGCTCGTCGGCTGGCGGTGGCTGTGGCGGCTTGAAGCCGCTGCCGTCGGCGCCGGCACCGCTCGGCATCCCGAGCGATCAAGTGATCGAAGGCGGCGCGCAAGTTCGCATCACCAAGCCGGGCATGGACAAGCTGATCGGCGCGGTCGTCAACCTCATCAGCGGCGACTTGAAAAACGGCCTGTGCATCGCGCCGATCTCGGACAGCTTCGGCATTACCTGCTTCAACGTCGACGTCGGGCTCTGCAACAACTCGATGTGTCAGGGCGCCAAGGGCTGCGCCGCTTCGGTCGTCTTCACGTCGGCCGACGGCAAGGACAAGATCACGGCAAGCATCTCCGAAGGCGCGAACCCGACGGTGAGCGTCGACGCCAAGTTCGACGTCTCGGTTCCGCTCGAGCTCGATTACGGCGGCGAGCTGTTCTGCGCCAGCGCCAACGGCTCGTGCACGCTGCAGGTGGATTCGGCGCACTTCGACGACGCCTCGAAGGCGCCGCTCGAGATCGCGGCGACGATCAACACCGGCATCGATCCGACGACGGGCGAGCTGACGCTGACGCTGGGCACGCTCAACGTCGTCAACATCGGCATCAACGCGACCGGCTGCAGCGTGCTCGGCGACATTCTCAACACCGTCTTGAGCGGGCTCAACAGCGACATCGGCAAGGTGCTGACCAACTTCATCATCGGGCTGCTCAACCCGCAGCTCAACTCGCTCATTCAGTCGTTCCTGCCCAAGCCGCCGGGCCTCGCCGGCACGCTCGACACCGCGTCGCTGCTCTCGAGCTTCGATGCGCCTGCGGGCGCCGGGCTGGAGACCTTCGTCGTCGCCGGCGGCTACGTCGCGGGCAAGGGCGGCGGCCTCAACCTCGGCATCATGTCGGGCATGAACAGCGACGCTGATCCGACCACGCGCACGCCCGGCCTGACCTCGGAGCCGTCGTTGTGCGTGCCGGTCCGTCCCACGCCGCAGCTCGGGCAGATGCCGTGGATGCTGCCGGCCAATCCGGCGCGCAAGGACTTCCTGCTCTCGCCGGCGAACGAGTTCTCGGGCATGCCCGATCCCACCGATCCGATGGGCAACGTGCAAGACGTGGCCATCGGCCTGTCGCGCACCTTCCTCGATCTGGCGGGCTTCCACGTCTACAACTCGGGCACGCTCTGCCTCGACATCGGCGGCAGCGCGATCCCGCAGCTCAACTCGGGCACGCTCTCGGTCATCGTCGGCTCGCTCGGCAACATCATCGAGGATCGCAAGGCGCCGCTCGAGCTGGTCTTGCGCCCGCAGACGCCGCTGACGTTCACCGTCGGCGCCGGCGACATGACCGATCCGCTCCTGCACATCGGCATCAGCGACATGCGCATCGACTTCTACGCCTGGGTCGAGGAGCGCTTCGTGCGCCTGTTGACGATGGCGGTCGACATCAACGTCGGGCTCAACCTGACGATTACGAAGGACGCCAACGGCAACGCCGCGGTGGCTCCGATGCTCGTCGGCGTCGACGCCAACAACGTCACCATCCGCATCAGCAACACGGATCTCCTGCAAGAGACGCCGGACGCGCTCGCGGCGGTGTTCCCGTCGCTCATCAACATCGCCACCGGCGCGCTCGGCGGCGTCATCAAGCCGATCACGCTGCCGTCGGTGGCCGGCTTCAGCCTCGACAACCTGTCGATCCAGCGCGTGCAGACGGCGCAGGACGACTTCGTCGCCATCTACGGCACCATCATCACCGGCACGCCGGCGCCGCTCATCGACTGGTCGAACCCGGAAGCGCCGCGCACCATCACGGCGGTGCAGACCAACGCGGCCATCGCCGAGGTCAACGTGCCGACGCAGAACCAGCTGCAGGTGAGCTACGGCGTCGAGCACATCGGCGTCGCCGCGGCGCGCCCGACGGTGAAGCTGGCGCTCGGCGTCGTCGACAACGTCGGCCGCGCGGTCGAGTACGGCTGGCGCATCGACGGCGGCATGTGGCGCCCGTGGACGCAGGACGCGAACCCCGTGTTGCAAGAGGACGCGTTCGTCCTGCAAGGTCACCACAAGATCGACGTGCGCTCGCGCGTCGTCAACGACTGGTCGACCGAGTCGGCGCCGGTCTCGCTCGACGTGCTCATCGACTCGGTGCCGCCCGAGCTGCACCCGGCGCGCGACGACGCCGACAGCACGCGCTTCGACTTCGGCGGCTTCGATCTCGTCACCGACAGCAACAAGCTCATGTACGCGTGGGGCCCGCTCGGCGGGTCGCACAACAACTTCACGCTGACGAGCTCGCTCAGCTACAGCGAAGCCACCGCCATCACGCTCGGCGGCGCGCGGCCGATCGTGCTCTACGTCAAGGACGAAGCCGGCAACATCGCGTCGGCCGCGTACGATCTCGCCGAGCTCAACGGCTTCCACGGCCGCTCGACCGCGCCGTCGACCGCGGGCTGCAATTGCGAGCTCTCTGGCCACGGCGGCGACTCGCGCGGCGGCCTCGTCGCGCTGTTCCTGGTGGCCCTGGTGTTACTTCGACGTCGCGCGAAGGCGCTGGCGCCGTTCGTCATCGTCGCGGCGCTAGCGTTCGTCGCTGCCGGCTGCGGCTGCGACAACAAGAACTCGTGCTCGATCGACGACGACTGCGCCAAGATGCAGTGCGATCCGGGCGAAGTGCCGGCGTGCCAGGGCAACACCTGCGGCTGCATCCCCGACATTCCGCCCGGTGACGTCGGCCGCTTCTCGTCGATGACCATGATCAACGGCGACTCCTACGTCGCCGCCTACAACAACGACTACGGCGATCTCATGATCGGCCACATCACGCCGCCCGGCGTGGTCAGCGGTTGGGACTACGTCGACGGCGTCCCCGACGAGCCGCCGGACATCAACAACTCGCACAACCGCGGCGGCATCAGCGACAAGGGCGACGACGTCGGCCGCTACACGTCGATCGCGACGTCGATGTCGAACGAGCCGATCATCGCCTACTACGATCTCACGCACGGCGCGCTCAAGTTCGCCTCGTTCGGCGCCATCCGCTGGCACTCGCACGTCGTCGACACGGCGATGGCGGGACCGATGGCCGGCGCCAACGACGTCGGCCGCTGGACCTCGATGACCATCGGCCCCGACGGAAACCCGGCGATCGCGTACTCGGCGTGGGTGATGAACGGCGTCAGCGGCATGCCCGAGACGCAGCTGCGCTGGGCGCAGGCCAACACGCCGACGCCGACCTCGACGAGCGACTGGACCATCACCGTCGTCGACTCGCGCCTGCAGTCGTCGGACGGCGCGCCCATGACCGACATGGGCGTCGGCCCCGATATGGCGATGCCGCCACCCGACATGGCCGGCACCACGCCGCCCGACGAGCTTCTGCCCGAAGGCATCGCGCTCATGGCGGCCGCGTCGCGCAAGATCGACGGCACGCCCGGCATCGTCTACTACGACCGCACGCGCGGAAACCTGCGCTACGTCGACTTCAACGCCAGCACCATGGCGTGGAACAAGCCAATGATCCTCGACGGTGAAGAGGGCAACGGCACCGATCTCGGCGACGTCGGGCTCTATCCATCGTTGACCTATGACGCGAACAACGTCGGCCACATCTCCTACGAGAACGCGACCAAGGACTCGCTCTTCTACATCAACACGATGGCGAAGATGCCGGAGATCGTCGACAACGGCTATCACCCGATGGACGAGCAGACGCAGGACGGCATCGACTCGCCGGTCTGGCACCTCGTCGGCGACTCGTCGTCGATCCAGCAGCAGTCGGGGCAGATCATCATCGCCTATCAGGACTCGACGGTGCTGATGCTGCGCATGGCGGTCCGCGATCCGTCGACGGGCATGTGGTCCAAGCAGTACATTGCCGGCCACGCGATGCCGTTCATGGGCTCGTACGGCTTCTACGCCGACCTCAAGGTCGCCAACGGCACGGGCGTGCTGTCGAGCTACGCCATCAATCAGCAGCTCAGCGTGCCCAGCTTCTTCGTCCAGATCTTCTCGCTCAACCTCGGCGTCATTCAGTAAGCGCCCGCGTAGTAGTATTCGCGTCCATGGACCTTGGGCTCGATGGGAAGCGTGCGTTCGTCGCCGGCTCGTCGTCGGGGATCGGACGCGCGGTGGCGGCCGGCCTGCTCGCCGAGGGCGCGCATGTCGTGATCAACGGACGCAACGCGGAGAAGCTCGAGCGCACGCGCAAGGAGCTCGAGGAAAAATTCGGGCCGCGCGTACACGCGGTCGCGGCCGACGTCGCGCACAGCGACGCGGCGGCGGCGGCGGTGCGCGAGGCGGTGACGCGCCTCGGTGGCCTCGACGTGCTCTTCACCAACTCGGGCGGCCCGCCGGCCGGGCTGTTCGAGACGCTCGAGGAGTCGGCGTGGCGGCGCGCCGTCGATTTGTTGCTGCTCTCGACGGTGCGCATGGTCAAGGAGGCGCTGCCGTCATTGTCGAAGTCGCCGCAGCCGCGCATCGTGCACCTGGCGTCGCTGACCGTGAAGCAGCCGGTGCACGGGCTGGTGCTGTCGAACGCGGTGCGCGCCGCGGTGGTCGGCCTCGCCAAGTCGCTGTCGCAGGAGCTGGCCGAGCGCAAGATCCTGGTGAACGTGGTCGCGCCCGGCATCATCGACACCGAGCGCGTGCGCGAGCTCGACGAGGCCAACGCGGCGGCGCAGAAGCGCGCCGTCGAGGAAGTGGCGTCGGAGCGCGTGAAGACGATTCCGCTGGCGCGGATGGGACAGGCCGAGGAGGTCGCGGCGCTGGTGGTGTTTTTGGCGTCGGCGCGGGCGAGCTACATCACCGGCACGACCATCGCGGTCGACGGTGGCCTCATCCGCGGGGTCTAAAAAACCAACAGGCAACAGGCGACAGGCAACAGGCAACAGGCAATGTTCAGACCGGACGCAGCCGACTGATCACGCAGGTGCATTGCCTGTTGCCTCTTGCCTGTCGCCTGTTCAGCTTTTCCGCTCCTAAACGTCGTACTTTTGCTCCCACTGCCGCGTCGACTCCAGCGCCTCGCCCGTCTCGAGATACGACTTGAGGCTCGACAGCACGGCCGGCCAACCTTCGCGCACGCCCTCGGGGACCTCGCTGCCCGGCTCGTGCGCCTCGTGCTTGACCTCGAGCCGCACGTTGCCCGGCGTCACCTGCTTGAGCACAAAGGTCACCTTCGTCGCCGGCGCCGGCGCCGGCGCCTCGCCCGGCTTCACGTGGTTCCACGACATCACCAGCAGCGACGGCGGATCGCACTCGAGCACCACGCCGTGCACGCTCTTCTTCCCGCTCTTGCGCCGCGTCAGCTGCACCGGCGATCCCTTCTTCCAATCGCTCTCGATGATCTCGCCGCCCCAATATTCCTGCGTGAATTTCCCGTCGGTGAGCGCGGCGAACACCTTGTCGATGGTGCTGGCGATGTAGCTCACGTGCACGAAGCTCGGCCTGTTCTCGCTCATTTCTCGTCCTCCAGTCGTTTCTTGAGATCGCCCAGCGCGCGCACGCGCCCGCGCTCGAACTTGTCGATCCAGCGCGTGGCGATGACGTGGATCGGCGCCGGATTCAGGTAGTGCAGCTTCTCGCGCCCGCGCCAGGTCGTGGCCACGAGGTTCGCCTCCTCGAGGAGCACGAGGTGCTTGGACACCGCCTGGCGCGTCATCGCCAGGTGCGCGCACAGCTCGCCGAGCGTCTGTCCGTTGTCGGCGTGCAGCCGATCGAGCAAGCGCCGGCGCGTCGCGTCGGCGAGCGCCTTCCAGACGGCGTCATCGTCCACGTCGCGCTATATGCAACCATACGGTTGCCTATGTCAAGCGCGAAAACGTGCTACCAACGCGCGATGTGTCCCTGCCGCTGCCTGCCGACGCATCGCGGCCATCCCGTCGACGCCGCGGCGCTCAACCGCGGCTGGCGCGGCCTCGACGCGAGCGCGCGCTGGCCGTTCGTGATCGTGCCCGGCTATACGCCGCGGCTCGGCTGGTCGCGCGGGCTCCATCCCGCCGCCGCCGCGCGTCTCGGCGAAGCGGCGCTGGTGCTGCGCGCCGGCCTGGCCTCGACGATCATCGTCTCGGGCGGCGCCGTGCACTCCGACGACAACGAAGCCGTGCTCATGCGCCAGTGGCTCGTCGAGCGCGGCATCGACGCCGCCTGCGTGCTCGTCGAGCCGTGCGCGCGCCACACGACGACGAACCTGCGCAACGCCGGACGCATGGTGCTCGCCGCCGGCGCGCGCGAGGCGCTCGTCGTCACCAACGGCTCGCAGACCTGGTACCTCGCCTTCCCGTGGCGATCGTCATTCCACGCGCGCTGTCTATGGGAGCTCGGCTATCGCGTCGGCGCGCTCGAGTGGCTGGGGCCGATGCACGTCGCCTTTCGCCCGTCGGCCGACGTGTTCCGCGATCCGTGACTACTCGGCGAGGATGCGCTTTTCGAAGTCGGCCCAGATGCGCTTGTCGGCGCGGCAGTCGTAGGTGCGGCAGATCGCCGGACGGCGCTCATAGATGCCGCAGCGGCGCGTCTCCGGCTCGGAGTGCGCGCAGTAGCCGTCGTCGCGCTTGCGGATGCGATAGGGCCGCGAGTAGTCCCACGAGACGACGCGCTCGTCGAGATCTTGCGCCGAGCAGTAGACCGCGAGCGTGCAGCAGCGCGCCTTGCAGATGGGAATGATCGACGCGCAGTCGATCTGCGGCAGATCCTTGAGCGCGTATTTGTCGACGGCTTCGCCGAAGCGCACTTCGGGCGCCTCCTCGATCCGCACCTTCTCCGCGTCGAGCGCGCGCTGGCGGCGGCGCTCGTACTCGGCGGGCGGCAAGACGCCGTGCGCGACCAGCGTTTCGATGAGCGCGGTCAGCGTGGCGGCGACGTCGGCCTGCGCCAGGCGGTTGGCGAGCGTGGTGTGGTTGAGGAAGCGAAGTGCCTCTTCGAGCTCGCTGCGGAGCGACTCGGACATGACGCAAGTATGCACCGGCACGCAGCTTTCTGCATCGGCTGCCAACGGGGCTTGAAATGGGAGGGCGGTACGCCTAGGTTTCTGCGTGTGCACGCTAACATCCTCATTGTCGAGGATGACCCCGACATCCTCAGCTCGCTCGCCGAGGCCATCCGCGAGGAAGGCTTCGACGTCGAGACGGCGTGCAATGGCTATCAGGCGCTGACGCGGCTCGAGTCGCAGCTGCCCGATCTGATCTTTCTCGACCTCATGATGCCGCTCATGGACGGCTGGAAGTTTCTCGAGGTCGCGCGCGGGCGCTTTCCCGCGTGGCACGCGCCGGTGGTGCTGTTGTCGGCGGTGCACAACCTGACCGACGAGGCGCGGCGGCTCGGCGTGGCGCACTTTCTATCGAAGCCGTTCGACCTGGAAGACGTGCAGCATCTCGCGCATTCGCTCGTCGCGCAGCGCGTGGAAGGGCCGCGCCAGGGCGCTTGACAGTCGCGGAGCTTGCGACTAGTTTTCATCGCGCAATCGCGAAAGTGGCGGAACTGGCAGACGCGCAGGATTCAGGTTCCTGTGGGTAAAACCGTGCGGGTTCGACCCCCGCCTTTCGCACGAATCACCGCGCCGCAATCCTCGACATTCTAGAAGCTGGCTTGCGCGGTGACGGTGCCGGTGGCGGTGCTGCCGGTGTCGGCGGGCATGGTGGCGTTGAGCGTGCCGTGCGACGAGAGCCAGTCCATGGCGCCGCTGCCGTTGCTGACCGGCGCGCCCGCGCTCGAGATGTCGAGCGCGAAGGTGCCCTGATCGGGCATGCCGTTGACGTTGTGGATGACGACCTGCCAGGCGGCGGTGCCCATCGTAATCGCGCCGGCGGCGTTCACCACGTTGGCCTGGGTGTAGCTGACGCCGTCGACGAAGTTGTTGCTGGACGAAAGCAAGCCCCCGAAGGTGAATGCGGGCGAGGTGTTGGCGTTGATCTCGAAGGCGACGCCCGGCGTCGAGCTCGTCGGGTCGTAGGCCGCCGTGACCAGGCAGGTGCCGGTGCCGGAGACGCTGCCGCTCAGCGTGACGGTGCAGCCGCCGGAGCCGCCGCCGGCCATGTCGATCGCGCTGCTGCCGCCACCGCCGCCGCCACCGCCACCGCCGCCGCATCCGAGCCCACTGCAAACCATCGCCAACGTCAGGACTGCGCGCATGGAAGACCCTCCTTGCCGACAGACACGGCCCGCCGGCGCGCGTCGCAGAAAATCGGCCGACGGTGATACGCCGGTATACGATCGACGGGTGAGCCGCCCCGTCCCGTCCGCCGAGCTCGAGCGCCTCGTCGCCGCGGCAGAGGCGGCGTGGCCCGAGCTGCCGCCGCCGGGCGAAGCGTTCGCCGACGCGCTCGCCGAGCGGATCCGCGACGAGCCCGACCCGGCCGCGGCGCTCGCCCGGCTGCATTCGGGCGACCTTTACCTCGCGCATGCGTGCCTGCACGGCGTGGCGCCGGCGCTCGCCGCGCTCGATCGCAAGCTGGCCGAAACGCCGTCGTTTCTCGTCGGGCTCAACGCAAGCGCCGGCGAAGTCGACGAGGTGCGCCAGCTCCTGCGCGAGCGCCTCCTGGTCGGCCCGCGGCCGCGCCTCGCCGGCTATTCCGGCCGCGGCACGCTCGGCAGCTGGCTGCGCGTGGCGGCGATGCGCGCGCTGTCGAACCTGCGCCGCGACGAGGCCTCGCGGCAGCGCATCGAGGGTCAGGCTGACGCGCTGGCGCCGGTGATCGATCCCGAGCTGCGCTACTTGAAGCGCCAGTACGCCGACCAGTTTCGCGAATCGGTGAGCGAGGCGTTCTCCGCGCTCTCGCCGCAGCAGCGCAACCTCTTGCGCCTCAAGCTCGTCGACGGGCTCAACGTGACCGACATCGGCGCGCTCCACGGCGTGCATCGCGCCACCGCCGCGCGCTGGGTCGACGAGGCGCGCCGGCTCGTGGTCGACGGCACCAAGGCGCGGCTGCGCCAGCGGCTGCAGATCGCCGCCGACGAGCTCGAGGGCCTGTTGGCGCTGGTCCACAGCCAGCTCGACGTGAGCCTGGCGGGCCTCTTGCGCACGCGTCAGTAGCCTCCTAGTAGGGGCGCAGCTTCGGTGCCGTCAGCGCGCGCAGAGCGTCGGCGTAGTAGGCGCCGTAGCTCTTCGCCATGCGCTCGAGCTCGCGACGGCCGTCGCCGGCGAGCGCGGCGATGCGCGCGCGATCCCCGCCGCCGGCGACGAGCACGCGCGACAAGAGGAGCCGCGCCTGGGCGAGCGAGAAGTCGTCGTGGTCGCGCGCGCACAGCGGCAGCGCGCGCTCCAGCGGCGCCTCAGCCTCGCGCGGCCGATCGAGCGCGACGAGGTCCACGCCGATGTCGACGAGCGGCGCGCAGAGCATCGGATCGTCGGCGCGCCGATGCGCCTCCTCGTTGGCGAGCGCGCGCCGCTCCTCGTCGAGCGCGTCCTGCCGATCGCCACGCAGGCGCAGCGCATGGGCGCGCTGGTGGCGCACCCAGCCGTCTTCGACGTCGGGCCCCTCCGAGTGCATCAGCAAGAGCACGTGGTCGAACAGCGGCAGCGCCTCGTCGGCGCGGCCGAGCGCCGTCAGATCGCGCGCCTCGTACGCCAGCGACGCGCCGACGAGCGGATGGTCGGGACCGAGCGTGTGCACGCGCAGCTCGGAGGCGCGATGGTGGATGGCGAGCGCGTCAGCGACGTGTCCGGAGTCGTAGTCGACGCTGCCGAGCGTGTCGTCGACGCTGGCGATGCGCCAATAGCGCGGGCCCCGGCTCTTGAGCATGCGCTCGCGCGCCTGGCGCAACAGCGCGCGCGCCTCGTCGAAGCGCCCCTCGAGCGCCAGCACCGAGCCGAGGTTGAACAGGCGCGTGCCCTCGCGCTCATCATCGCCGCCGAGGCGGCGGATGGCGGCGCCGGCGTAGCGCGCCCACTCTTCGGCTTCGCTGCGGAACGAGAGCACGAAGCCGCGGTTCCAGACGAGCATGTTCCAGGCATCGGCGGCGTCGGCGTCGTCGTGGGCGCCGAGCGCGATCTCGGCGGCGCGATGCAGGCTGGCGACGGCCGCGTCGTGGCGCGCCAGGTTCTGCTCGTCGCGCGCGCGCACCAGGAGGAGACGGGCGACCAGCGGCGCGTACCCGAGCTTCTCCGCTTCGCCGAGGAGCGGCTGCACCAGCGCGAGGCTGCGTACGCTCTTGCGCGCGTAGGCGAGCGCGCTCGCTTCGGCGGCGCGTGCCTGCAGGTCGGCGAGCACGCGGCGCTGCGCGGGATCGCGCGGCGCCGGATCGGGCGCGGCGAGCGCGTGCGCGTCGGCGCAGGCTTCGATCGGCGTCAGCTCGTCGAGCGTGACGACGGCGCGGTCGACGATCTGCGCGTCGGGGGCGGAGTAGAGGCGCACGAGCGCGGCGGCGTGGTGCTGCGCCTCGGCGAGGCACGACATGCGCAGATCGAGCGCCTCCTCCGACTGCGTGTGGAAGACGCGGGTGGCGCGGCAGGCGTCCTCGTGGGCGCGCAGGAACGAGGCGTGATAGCCCGCGAGCGCCTCGTCGATCGCGGCGAACGCGGCGGCGGCGCTGGGGCGGCCGCCGGCGGCGAAGCGGC
>DASXOU010000504.1:0-9238 GCA_036494045.1 Polyangia bacterium
AGTTGATGAACTCGACGATGTCCGGGTGCTCGCTGTTGAGGATGACCATCTTCGCCGCGCGACGCGTCTTGCCGCCCGACTTGATGACGCCGGCGAAGGCGTCGAAGCCCTTCATGAACGACACCGGGCCCGAGGCCGTGCCGCCGCCGTTCAAGAGCTCCTTCGACGAGCGGATCGGCGACAGGTTCGTGCCCGTGCCCGACCCGTACTTGAAGAGCATGCCCTCGGTCTTGGCCAGGCCGAGGATCGACTCCATCGAGTCGTCGACGCTGTTGATGAAGCAGGCCGAGCACTGCGGATGCGCCTCGACGCCGACGTTGAACCAGACCGGCGAGTTGAACGACATCTTCTGCTCGACCAATAGATGCGTGAGCTCGGCGGTGAACGTCGCCGCGTCGGCGTCGTTGCGGAAGTAGTGCTGCTTGGTTCCCCAGCCGGTGATGGTGTCGACGACGCGGCTGATGAGCTGGCGCACCGAGCGCTCGCGCGACGGCGTGCCGATGACGCCGCGGAAATATTTCTGCACGACGACGTTGGTCGCCATCTGCGACCAGCCCGCCGGCACCTCGACGTCCTTCTGCTCGAAGTAGACCTGCCCGCCTTCGCCGGTGATCGCGGCGGTGCGCAGCTCCCACTCGACCTCGTCGAATGGATCGACGCCGACGCGCGTGAAGTAGCGCGGGACGGTCATGCCTTTGGCTGTCGCGGGCGCGTTGCGCTCGCCTTTGCGCCGCTTGGGCGTTCCGGAGAGCTTCTCTTTGTTCTTCTGGCCGTTCAGGCCGCCTTTCGAAATCATGTGCCCCTCCGCGCCTTTACTGCGTTTTTTCGCGACAATAGAGCCCCCTTGCGCCGGAGCGAGCATCGCTCGGGCGTCGCAAGAGACTCAGGATGTCGCCGTGCTGTGGACCCTAAACCTTCGCGATATCCCCGTCAACCGAAAAAGTAAGTCTAATTCGATAGTTACCTGTGGATAGATCTGTGACTTGGGTGTTGAAGACCGTGAGTAGATCGCTGCCGCCTGTGAGTCGCTTGTGTGCCTGCTGTGCAAACCCAGCGAATCCATGGGGCCCTCCAAGCGGCAGAGGCGACAGACCGACTGATGCCAGTATATCGTCATCGCACTACACTGCAATAACAAAATTGTAACTTGACGTAAGCATTCGAAACAAAAACGATCCGAAATTTGCGACGTGCTTGGAGAGCGTGTAACCGTCGGACTGGGGGTTCAGACGGTGAGCGCGAAACGATGAGCGCGATGATTCAGCTCGACGGCGTTTGGAAGTCGTTCCACGACGCGCCGGCGCTCAAGGGCGTCTCGCTCACCGTCGGTGAAGGCGACGCGGTGCTGCTGACGGGCCCGTCGGGCGCCGGCAAGACGACGCTCTTGCGCCTGGTGTTCGCGGCCGAGCGGCCCGATCGCGGCGAGCTGTCCGTCGCCGGGCGCAGCCTCGGCAAGCTGTCGGACGCTTCGATCCCCTACGTGCGGCGCAACATCGGCGTCGTGTTCCAGGACTTCAAGCTGCTCGGCGATCGCTCGGCGCTCGACAACGTCGCCATGCCGCTGCAGATCCTCGGGCTGCGCGGCAAGGACATCCGCGCGCGCGCAGCAACGGCGCTCGACGCCGTCGGCCTGGACGCGCGACTCGAGGCGCGCGCGGCGTCGCTGTCGGGCGGCGAGCAGCAGCGTGTGGCGGTGGCGCGCGCGATCGTCGGCGAGCCGGCTATTCTGCTCGGCGACGAGCCGACGGGAAACCTCGATCCGCAGCGCACGCTCGAGCTGCTCGAATTGTTCGAGGCGATCCATCAGCGCGGCACCACGCTGCTCCTGGCCACGCACGATCCGACGGTGGTCGACTTCGGCGTCGAGCACGGCTGGCGCTGCGCCCGTCTGGTCGACGGCGAGCTGCTCGACGTGGATCTGCCGCCGTCGCGGCCGCAGCGCCACGACGAGGAGACCGAAGGATTCGCCACGCGCGAGTCCCCCGACGAGACGGAGGTCATCCGTGTCGTTCGGGCGTAGCCTCTTGCGCGCGTGGGCCGGCGCGCGCGACAAGCCGCTCATTCAGCTCGTCGCCGTCGGCACCATCGCACTGTCGCTGCTGCTCGTCGGGGTCGTCGAGCTGACGGCGCTCAACGTCAAGCGGCTGTCGGCGGGCTGGGGCGGCGACGTGCAGATGACGGTGTACCTCGAGGACGGCGTGACGCCGGCGCGCGCGGGCAAGGTGGCCGCGGCGCTCGGCAAGCTGCCCGGCGTCGTCGGCGTGCGCATGGTCGACGCGCACGAGGCGTGGACGCGGCTGCGCCGCTCGCTCGGAGCGCGCGCCGATCTGCTCGACGGTGTCGAGGAAGGTTTCCTGCCGGCGTCGATCGAGGTGGCGCTCAAGCCGGGCGTCGCCGAAGTGCTGCGCGCGCATCCGGCGTTCGAGCGGCTCAAGCACACCGCTGGCGTCGAGGACGTGGAGCTGAGCGGCAATTGGGCGGCGCGGCTGCGCGATCTCGAGCGGCTATTGTCGCTGGCGGGCTGGGCGGTGGCGGCGCTGGTCTTGTGCGCCTGCTTGTACATCGTCGGATCGACGATCCGACTCGGCGTGTTCGCGCGCCGCGACGAGATCGAGATCTGGAAGCTGGTGGGCGCGACCAATGGATTCGTCAAGGCGCCGTTCCTCGTCGAGGGCGGCGTGCAGGGCGCGCTCGGCACCGCGCTGGCGGCGGCGCTGCTCTACGGGCTCTATCGATTGGCGTCGCCGCGCGTGGAGGCGGTGCTCGGCGGCTGGCTGGCGTCGGGGCCGCTCGGCTTCTTCTCGCCGGCGGATCTCGGCATCGCCATCATCTTCGGCGCCCTGCTCGGCCTGTGCGGCTCGGCGCTCGCCCTCGGCCGCTACGTCAAAGTATGAACAGAACAAACGACAGGGAGATCAGAGAGAGCATTCATTGTTCTTTTTCGTCCCTGATCTCCCTGATCTCCCTGTTGCTTGTTTCTGGGGTGGCGTTCGCGGGGCGGCCGCCGGAGGCGATCGACGCTGACCGGTCGAACGCGGAGGCCGAGGTCAAGGATCTGGAGCGGCGCGCGCGCGCGCTGTCGGATCAGGCGAACGAGCGGCGCGATCAGGTGAAGCGGCGGCTGCGCGCGCTCTACAAGCTGTCGAACGGCGGCTATCTCAGGCTGGTCGCGGGCGCGACCTCCGTCGAGGAATTGGATCAGCGACGGGTGGCGCTCGGGCGCGTGGTGGCGCGCGATCTCGACGAGCTCGGCGCCGTGCGCGCCGAAGCGCGCGAGCTCGACGCCGAGCAGGCGCGACGCACCGAAGCGCTGGCGCGCGCGCTCGACTACGGCAACGAGGTCGCGCTCGCCGACGTCGCCGACGCCAGCGGCCTGCAGCTCAAGCAGGGACGGCTGGTGCGGCCCGTCACCGGGCCGGTCGTCGGCGCGTGGGGCGTGCACAAAGATTCGACGCTCGGCATCGAGGTCGCGCGGCGCGGCGTCGAGCTGCGCAGCCGCCCGGGCGAGCTGGTGCGCGCCGTGGCGGCGGGGCGCGTGAGATTCGTCGGCGAGATGCCGGGGATCGGGCGCGGTGTCGCGCTCGATCACGGCGACGGCTATGTCACGCTGCTCGGGCACCTGGGCACGCTGCACTGCGCGGTCGGCGACGAAGTGGGCGACGGCGACGTGCTCGCGGAAGCCGCGGGGTCGTCGGTGTACTTGGAGCTGGCGCAGGGGGGAACCGCGATCGATCCCACGCATTGGCTCGCCCGGCGCTGACAAGGCAACAGGCGACAGGCGGCCGGCGGCTGGCGACTGGCGAGTTTGCGTGCGCACCAACTTGCCTGTTGCCCGTCGCCTGTCGCCGGTCGCCTGTTGGCTGCTTCTTTAGAACCGGAGGGCGTAACCGGCGGTCGCGCGATATGAGGCGCCGGTGGTGCCGTCGGTCTCGATGAGGACGCCGAAGTCGACCGGGCGCAGACGCACCTCTCCGGGGCCGAGGACCCACGCGGCGCCGGCGTCGAAGTGCAGGGCCACAGCGTCGCGGAAGCCCTTGTAGCTGTCGATGAGGATGCCGGCGGCGACGGTGCCGAAGAGCGCCAGCCGGCGCCAGACGACGCGCCGCTCCTCGACGCCGAGGAGGAGGTTGGCGCTGTAGATCGTCGCCAAACTGCCGTCGGGGTTTATGGCGGCGCGGCTGACCAGCGACTCGGCGAGGAGCACGAGGTCGACGCCGTAGCGGTTGGACAGCGCCACGCCGAGCTCGAGCGTGCCGAGGAACGCCGCTTGCGGCGAGCCCGAGGTCAACGGCACGTTGATGCCGAGCTCGACGTCGACGAGGAACAGGCGCGCCGCGTGAAGAGTGTGGGTCGGTGTGGGAGCCGCAGGCGGCGCAGGCGCAGGCGCGGGCGTGACGACCGGCGGCGCCGTCCGCGGGCACTTGCGCAGCACCTCGAACGCGTCCTTCGAAGGATTTGCCGTCGCTGCCAGGTACCGATCGAGGTGCCCGAGCGCCTCCGCGCAGTGGCCGAGCTGCGCCTCGGCGAGCGCCATGCCGAGGATGCGCTCCGGCTCGTCGGCGCGTGGACGCGCCGGAAACGCCAGCGCGACGAAGATCACGAGAAGGCTGATTGCTGCACGCACCACAACCGGTTACCATAAAGGGTCCGCGCCATACACTGGAGGATCCATGCGCCGGCCGCGCTCTACTGCTTCCATCTTGATCGTCTCGGTGCTCTCGACCTTTCTCGGCATCGCCGTCGTCGGCGGCGCCGCGGTCGCGCTGCCCAAGAAATACAGCCCGTATCACAAGCTCAACATCTTCACGCGCGTGCTCAGCTACGTAGAGAACAACTACGTCGAGGACGTCGATCAGGACGAGCTCATCTACGGCGCCATCCGCGGCATGCTCGAGACGCTCGATCCGCACACCAGCTTCCTCAAGCCCGATCAGTATCGCGAGATGAAGATCGACACCTCGGGACAATTCGGCGGCGTCGGCATCGAAGTCGAGATGCGCCCCGCCAGCGACGGTAGTCACGACAACGTCCTCACCGTCATGTCGTCGATCGAGGGCACGCCGGCGGCCAAGGCCGGCATCACCACCGGCGATCAGATCACCAAGATCGACGACTCGCCCACGCACTCGATGCGCATGGACGACGCGGTCCAGAAGATGCGCGGCAAAAAGGGCTCGCCGGTGTCGCTCACCGTCACGCGCCCGGGATCCAAGGGTTGGAAGGAGCCGCGCGTCTATAACCTGATGCGCGAGATCATCAAGATCGACAACGTCGTCGCCCGGACCATCGAGCCCGGCTACGGCTACGTGCGCCTCAAGCAGTTCAGCGAGAACTCCGATCGCGACATGGACGCGGCGCTCGACAAGCTCGAGAAGGAGTCGCCGAGCGGACACCTGCGCGGGCTGGTGCTCGACCTGCGCAACAATCCGGGTGGGCTCCTCGATCAAGCGGTGCGCGTCGCCGACGAGTTCATCGACCAGGGGTTGATCGTGCGCACCGAGGGCAAGGGCGGGCGCATCATCGACGAGGAGAAGGCGCACGCGCGCGGCACGCGGCTCGGCTTTCCGATGATCGTTCTGGTCAACGGCGGGTCGGCATCGGCGTCGGAGATCGTAGCCGGCGCGCTGCAGGATCACGAGCGCGCCGCCATCATGGGCACGCAGAGCTTCGGCAAGGGCTCGGTGCAGACGGTGATCGAGCTCGACGACGGCTCGGCGCTCAAGCTGACCATCGCGCGCTACTACACGCCGTCGGGACGCTCGATCCAGGAGCACGGCATCACGCCCGACATCCAGGTCGAGCAGGTGAAGATGGCGGATCTGAAACCGCAGCATGGCGACGAGCCGCAGCAAAAAGAGCGCGATCTGCAGGGCCATTTGCGTAACCTGCAAGACGCGATGGCCAAGGCGAGCGTCAAGACCAAGTCGACGATGGCGACGGCCTACGCGTCGATCGGCGACGATTTTCAGCTCAAGACCGCCTACGACCAGCTGAAGGCGTGGAACATCTTCGCGCGGCCCGCCAGCCCCAAAGATGGCGCGCCGGTGCCGGGCCAACAGTCGGCGGGACGCTAATGTTGCCGTCGCTGCGCCGTAAATGCTCGTGAGCCGATTGACTAAAACTTTGCGAACAAATAAACTGTTTTACGCATTTCTGTAACCACTACCGTCGCGGACGAGCATGTACAAGCTCATCATAGAGGACGACGAAGGCAAGACGACGGTAGTGCCTCTCATCCGTGATGAGATCACGATCGGGCGTAAGGAAGGCAACACGATCCGGCTGACGGAACGTAACGTCTCCCGCCGCCACGCCAAGCTCGTCAAGTCCAACGGCAGCGTCTTCATCGAGGACCTGACCTCGTACAACGGCATCAAGGTGAACGGCGATCGCATCGCCGGGCGCGCGCCGGTGAACGAGGGCGATCGCGTGCAGATCGGCGACTACCAGCTCGCGCTCAAGCTCGACAAGGCGCAGACGGCGGGCGGCGGCAACCCGGCGGTGACCAACACGACCGCGCCGGCGATGCCGTCGGCGGCGCCGGCGGCCGAGATGCTCGAGCAGAAGACGACGCCGTTCATCAAGGAGAACGGCGCGGCGCCGGCGGCGATGCTCGACATGGCGCCGACGGTGCAGACGCCGATTCAGCCGACGGTGCAGGGGCCGCCGCCGATCTCGGGGCAGTCGGAGGCGCCGGCGCGGCTGGTCGTGGTGTCGTCGAACTTCGCCGGGCAGGAGTTCGTGCTCGACAAGGCGGCGGTGGTCATCGGGCGCACCGACGAGAACGACGTCGTCATCAACCACCGATCGATCTCGCGCCATCACGCCAAGATCGTGCGCGAGACCGGGCACTATCACATCGTCGATCTGCAGAGCGCCAACGGCGTGCGCGTCAACGGCGAGGAGTACGGCAAGGTCGAGCTGCGCAAGGGCGATCACGTCGATCTCGGGCACGTGCGGCTGCGCTTCGTCGCGCCGGGCGAGGACTTCCTCTTCGATCGCGACGCGCAGGTGGTCGACGTCTCGGGCGCAAAGAAGTCGCGCGCGGGGCTGGTCGCGGTGCTGATGCTGGTGGTGGTCGCGCTGGCGGGCGGCGCGTTCGTGCTCGTGAAGATGACGCAGAAGCCGTCGGGCGGCAGCGGCGGCACCGGCGATACGCCGAAGGTGTCGGGCGACGTCGACGGCGCGGTGGCGCGCCTGCTACTCGACGCCGACAAGGCGATGAAGAGCGAGGATTGGGAAGCGGCGATCGCCAAGTGCGACGAGGCGCTCAAGCTCGATCCGGCGCAGGAGCTGGCGCGCGACAAGCGGCAGAAGGCCGAGGCCGAGCGCAAGAACCGGCAGGCGTACAACGCGTTCATCAAGGCGGCCGGCGAGAACGACTACGACTCGGCGGTGGCCAGCTTCAGCGAGGTCGCCGAGGACAGCGTCTATCGGCAGAAGGGCTCCGAGAAGTACGCGCAGGTGAAGAAGCAGTACCTGCGCGGGCACCTCGAGGCGGCCAAGCGCGCCAAGAACGGCGGCAAGTGCGAGGAGGCGCGGCAGCACGTCGAGGCTGCGCTCACCGTCGACGAGGGCAACTCGGAGGCGCAGGAGATCTTGAAGAGCTGCGGCGCGGTGGTGAAGCCGATCAAGGTGGCGTCGCCGCAGGAGCACAAGCCGCACGCGGAGAAGAACCCGTCGGTGGCGGCGGTGCCGGCGGCGAAGATCAAGGAGAAGCCGACCAGCGAAGAGCCGCCGTCGCAGCCAAACCCGGCGGCGGAGAAGATGCTGCAGGACGCGCAGGACGCGTACGTGCACGGGCAGTATGCCAACGCGATCGAGACGGCCAAGCGGGCGTCGAAGTCGGAGCCGCTCAAGGCGTGGCGCATCATCGGCGCCGCCAGCTGCTTTCTGAAGGATCGCAACGGCGCCATGCAGGCGTGGAACAAGCTCGGGCCGCAAGAGCGGTCGTTCCTGAAGTACGTGTGCTCGCGCAACGCGATCACCGTTCCGTAATCTCCGGCGATCTGGTTTCCCGAGTCGCTCGTATCTAGAGCGCAATCCCACTCGGAGGACACTGATGATGAAGAGACTACTGGCCATGGCCGGTATGGTCGCAGTGTGCGCTGCGACCGCCCGCGCCGCCGATCACGCCGACGGGCCATCGGCGACGCAGTCGCTGATGGATCTGACCGGCGACATCACGGACGTGTACGCGTTCAACGACGCGACCAATGTCAACCTGATCATGGACGTGGGCACCAACGCGACGGCGACGACGAAGTTCTCGAACGCCATCCAGTACGTGTTTCACGTCAACGGCATCACCGGGTTGACCGACACGGCGCCGTTCTCGTCGACGGTCGTCTGCACCTTCGACACGACCGGCAAGGTGTCGTGCTGGCTGCAGCAGAGCGGCAAGACCATCGACTACGTCACCGGCGACGGCTCGCCAACGACGGGCGTGACCTCGGCCGACGGTAAGATGAAGGTGTTCGCGGGCGTGCGCAACGATCCCTTCTTCTTCAACATCCAGGGATTCCGCGCCGTGACCGACTTCGTGGCGCAGAACTTCACGGCGCTGGCGCCGACGCTGACCGCGGGCGGCTGTCCGCAGCTCGACGGCGCGGGCAGCCCGGTGAGCTCGGCGATGGTGCGCGGCCTTCTGAAGTCGCAGACCGACGGCACGACGCCGGGCGTCGACGACTTCGCGAAGAACGGGACGGCGGCGGCGCCGCTCGGCATCGCCACCATTACGGGCAACATCCTGGCGCTCGTGGTCCAGGTTCCCAAGACCGCGCTGACCAACAACGGGGCCAAGCCGATCCTCGGCGTTTGGGCCAGCACTCACAAGTAGACGAGGAGCGAACGATGAGATTGACGACGATCTTCGCCCTCGGGCTCGCTCTCGGCGCCGTCGGTTGCGACGACGATACCTCGAGCAAGGGCGGCGGAATGGACATGGCGGCGTCGGAGTTTCCGACGGCGCCGACGATTGGAACGACGCAGCTCGACCGCATGGGGCGCGCGGGCATCAACACGGCGCTGACCGATCCGTTCTACACGGACAAGACGGCGCACGGGGTGAAGCAGGACGCCTACAACCAGGCGCCCGAGTCGATGTGGCCGACCTTCACCGATCAGTTCGCGGCGGCGCTCGGCGTGCTCGACGGGCTCGACGGCATCTGCGGCAATCAGCCGCTCGCCGACAAGAGCGGCGCCGACGCCAGCGCCAAGGGCGAATACGGCGCGCTGG
>DASXOU010000505.1:0-3811 GCA_036494045.1 Polyangia bacterium
GGCCCGCGCGAGCGCGCGAAGTCGACCCAGCCCTCGGGCAGGATGCGCGTCCCGTCCCACACGCCGTCGCGCAGGTAGAGCAGGCCGAAGCGCGCATAGTCGCGCGCCGTCGCGTAGACGAGCGAACCGCCCATGAACGTGCCGGCGGCGTCGAACTCGGGCAGCGCCGAGGTCATGCCGAGCGGACCGAACAGCTCTTTGGCCAGCACGTCGGCGACGCGCGCGCACCGTTCGTCGGCGCCGGCGCCGGGCGCGAACACGCGGCCGAGCGCGTCGTCGACGAGCTCGACGCCGGCGGTGTTGTAGTTCCAGTGTGTGCCGGCGGGATGGATCTGCGGCAGCGACGCGGCGAACGCGGCGACGTCGAGCCGTCCTTCGCCGAAGAGCATGCGCGCGGCGTCGTTGCGCACCGGATCGCGCACGCCGATCTCGTGATAGTCCTGCCCGTCGACCATCTGCTCCCACTGCCGCCAGGTGACGGCGGCGCGCGAGTCGCCGGCGCTCCAGTGTGGATTGCCCATCGGCTGATCGAGACCGACGAGCCCCTTCTTCACGGCGATGCCGACGAGCGCCTGCGTGATCGACTTGGCCATCGACCACGAGATCAGACGCGTAATTTCGGAATATCCATTCCGATATTTCTCGGCGACGATGCGCCCGCCCTGCACGACCACGACGGCGCGCGTCTCGCCGAGCTCGGGATCGATCCGATCGACGGCGGCGAGCGCGGCAGCGACGGCGTCTTTGTGCGCGCTCGCCGGCAGCGGCGCGGTCGCCCAGTCGTGCGTCGGCCAGGGCGCGCCCGCCGGCTGCGGCGGCAGCGCCACCAGCGTGGTCAGAAAGAGGAGGGCCGCTTGCATCGCCCGGAGGATAATGGTGAGGTCGGGTGATGCGCAAACGAATCGCGCTCGCCGTCGTGGCCGTGCTGCTGATCGCGGCGGCGCTGGTGCTGCGCAAGCTGGCGCCGCTCGGCCGCATCGGCACCGGCTACGCCGCCGAGCAGACCTGCTCGTGCCTGTTCGTCAGCGGACGCACGCTCGAGAGCTGCCGCGGCGATCTCGATCCGCTGGCGCGCAAGCTCGTGTCGGTGCGCGTCGGCCGCGACGAGGTCAGCGCCAGCGCCGTCGGAATCGCGCATGCGCGCGCCCGCTATGAAGCGGCGCGCGGCTGCACGCTCGTCGAATAGCGTTACCAACGCGGAACGTGCGCAATCGGATCGAACCACATCTTTCGCGCCGGCACCGACACCCACTCGGCGCGCGGCCAGAAGATCCCGGTGAGCCGCCCGCCGTAGACGCAGCCGGTGTCGAGCCCCTTGGCGAGCGGACGATCGACTTTGCCGCGCTTGGCCCAGTGGCCGAACACGACGGTCTCGGGGCCGCGCCAGGTGTCGAACCACGGCACGCCGTCGACGGCGCGGATGCGCGTGAGCTCGGCGCGCGTGCACTGTTCGGGGCGCTTGCCGGGCGCGATGCCCGCGTGCACGACGATGAGCGACAGCGCCGGCAAGTGCAGAAATGTCGGCCAGGTGCGGATCCAAGCGATCGTCTCGTCGAGCGCGTCGCCGAGCTCGGCGCGCACGCGGTTCATGGTCTCGCCGGCGAAGCCGCCGACGAGCGCGTCTTCGTGGTTGCCGACGACGACGAGCGCGTCGTAGGCGCGCGCGAGCTCGAGCACCGCCTTCGAGCGCGGCCCGCGGTTGATGAGATCGCCGACGAAGACGAGCCGATGGCGCGCGCGATCGAAGCGGGCGGCGGCGAGCAGATCGAGGAGCTCCTGATGGCAGCCCTGCACATCTCCGACGATGAACAGCTCCTCGTTCATGGTAGGTAACACTGTAACCGATCGTGGAGAGCAGGCATCCAATGGGCATGCAGGGCGTGGCACACGAAGGATCGCCGCGTTACCTCGAGCCGCTGGCGCCGGCGTGGGACGTGGGCCGTCCGCAGCGCGCGGTCTACGAGCTCGAGGTCGCCGGCGAGATCCCGCGCGCGCTCGTCGACGTCGGCTGCGGCACCGGCGAGCACGCGCTGTTTCTGGCGGCGCGCGGCCACGTGGTGTGCGGCGTCGATCCGTCGGCGCAGAACGTGGCGCGCGCGATGCGGCGGGCGCGCGAGCGCGGCCTGCGCGCGGCGTTCGTGACCGAAGAGCTGACCCGGCTCGAACGGCTCGGGCGCACCTTCGACGGCGCGCTCGACGCCGGCAGCTTTCATCGCGTGGAGCTCGGCGCGCGCGCCGACTACGTGCGCGCGCTCGGCGCCGTCGTCAGTCCGGGCGGTCGGCTGTTCGTCTTGTGCTTCGGCGATCACGAGCGCGGCGCCGGCGGGCCGCGGCGCGTGTCGCGCGCCGAGTTGTGCACGGTGCTCGAGGGCGCGGGGCTGTTCCGCGTCGACGGGATCGAGTCGAGCCTGATCGAGAGCCGCGGCTATCCCGGCGGCGCCAACGCCTGGCTCGCCAAAGCGACGCGGCGCTGACTCACGAGCGGCGCACGCGCTCGACCCACTCGTCGAGCGGCCGCGACGGGGCCGGCGCGACCTCGCGCCGGGTCGCCGACAAAAGCGCCGCCAGTAGCTCGCGCGCCGAGCCGTAGCGGCCGCGCGGGCCGAAGCGCGTCGCCTTGGCCACCACGCCGTCGAGCGCGCGCGGCAGCTCGGGCCGAATCGTCGACGGCGCCGGCAGCGGCGGCCAGCGTCCAGCGTCGTCATCGTCCGCCGCCGCGTCGTGCCGCTGCCCGGTGATCAGCTCGTGCAAGAGCACGCCGACGGCGTAGGCGTCGCTGCGCGCATCAGCCGGCTTGCCCGCGTACTGCTCGGGCGCGAAGTGGTGGCTGCGCGACGCCGGCGCGCCGAAGTCGGCGAGCTTGATCGCCTGGTGCCGCCCGACGAGCACGTTCGACGGCTTGATGGCGCCGTGCACGAGCGGCCGCGCGGCGGTGAGCGCGCGGCACACGGCGGCGACGACGGCGACGCTGTCGCCGAGCGGCAGCGCCTCGCCGCGCGCGAACAGCTCGCGCTCGATGAGCGCCAGCGTGCAGCCCTCGACGTACTCCATCGCCACGTACGCCGGATTGCCATCGCCGACGTCGAAGACGCGCGCGACGTGCTCGTCGTCGAGCTGACGCTGCCGGCGCGCGGCGTCGAGAAACGCGCGCTGCTCGTCGGAATCGGTGGCGTCGAAGATCTTGAGCGCCACCGTGCCGGGCACGCCGGGCAGGAGCGACTGCGCCAGGTAGACGTCGGCGGCGTGGCCGCGTCCGAGCGGGCGCAAGAGGCGAAAGCGGCTGGCGAGACGATCGCCGCGCGGATCCACCAGGATCGGCGCCGACTCGTGCGTCGGCAAGAGCTGCGGGATCGGCGTGGGGCCGTCGCCGCCGAAGTCGAAGCGCGCGTGCTCGGCGCGTTTGCCGCGCGCCGTCGGCATCGGCGCCATCGGCGCCGTCGGGGCGTTCGGCTGCCAGGGCTCGGGCGGCGCCGTCGGCCGCCGCGCCGTCGGCGTGTCGTCGATCGTGGGCAGCGCGCGCCGGCGAAACGCGGCGAAGGTGAGCAGCGCCGTCGCGAACGCAGCGACGAGGAGCGCGCGCCCGGCCCACAACGCGCCGCCGCCCTCGGCGCGCACGTCCGCGCGCAGCGACAAGCGCCCGGCGCCGCCCGGCAGCGGCAGCGGCACCGTCACGGTCTGCGCACGCGCGCCGCCCGGCGGCGGCGGCGTGAGCGCGATCGGCGCGCCGCCGCCGACGATCGCGACGCCGAGCTCGCCCGGCCGCAGCGACGACGACGCCGCCCTCAGATCGACCGGCGTCGCCACCGCGACC
>DASXOU010000506.1:0-4297 GCA_036494045.1 Polyangia bacterium
CCGCGCGTCGGCGTGCTCTGGTCGCGGCTGCGCCTCGTCGTCCTGACCTCCGCGATCGCGTTCGCCGTGCACTACCCGTCGCCGATGGCCAACCGCTGGGTCTCGATGGAGCAGAAGCTGGTGAGCACGCTGCGCCTCACCGTCCGGCTCGACACCACCGGCGATCACGGCGCCAGCGATCGGCTCAGCCTGTGGCGCTACGCCATCAGCAAGATCGAGCAGCATCCGTTCGCCGGCGTCGGCCTCGGCAACTTCGGCGTCAACGACGGCGACCGGCTCGCCGAGTACTGGCGCGAGGCGCACAACACCTGGCTGCACCTCGGCTCCGAGCTCGGGCTGCCGGGGATCCTCTTGTGCCTCGCGGTCGTGCTCGTGCTCGCGCTCGCGGCGCGACGCCTGCTGCGCCGCGGCCGGCTGACCGCGCTCCAGCTCGGCGCCATCGGCGCCGTCGTCGCCTACCTGGCCTGCAGCTTCCTCGAGACGACGATCCGCAGCGCCCAGGGCGCGAACCTCATTGCCGCCGCCATGGCCGGCTGTCTGCTCGGCTGGGCGGAACGACCCGAGCCGCGGCCGGACGACGAAGCGGCCCGTGGCGGCACGTGACCATCCTGACCTACCAGCTGCCGGCGCTCATGACGTTGCTCGGCTCGCCGTACTTCCAGAAGCTGGGAATTCGCGCGCACGCCGCCGGTTCCGTCGACGATCTGGTCGACCGTGCGGCGGCGCTCCGCCCCGAGTTGGTCATCGTTCCCGCCGAGAGCCACGAGACCTCCGCGGCGATGCTGGCGCGCCTGCGCGCACCGAGCGAGCGTAGCCTCGTCTTCGCCGCCTTTGCCGCGCGCAGCTACGCGCGCCTGCCGCGCAGCGCGCCGTTCGACGGCGTCATCTGCCTCGACGATCCGGAGGCGCTCCTCGGGCGCACGCGACTGCCGTCGGGCCTGCCGTGGACGCGACGCGACCGGCGCACGCCCGTCCGCATTCCCGTTCAGCTCCCGGGCGGCGAGGTCGGCGCCATCACCGGCGAGACCGTCGACCTCGGCCCCGGCGGCGCGCAGCTTCTTTTGCGCGGCGTGCCGCTGCACAGCGGCCCCATGCCGGTCCTCTTTCACCGCTCCGAAGGGAGCCGCAGCCTGACCGTGCAGGCACGCGCGGTGTGGCTCGACGCGCGCGACCCGCGCGCCATTCGCGCCGGCGTGCGCTTCCTCGATCTGACCTACGAGATGCGCAAGACGCTCGACGACCTCGCGCTGTGGGACGTGGCGCCCGCGCCCGACGGCGAGAGCATCACGCTCCACGGCGAGCTGTCGGAGTCGTCGCTTCTGTGGCCGCTCGCCGCGCGCATGGCCACGGTGCCGCAGCTCGATCTCGGACAGCTCGGGCGCATCAACTTCGCGGGCATCTACCGTCTCGTCGAGCTGCTCGACGTCCTGCCGCGCCGGCAGCGACTGCGCCTGCTGCGCGTGCCGGCGGCGCTCATCCAGCAGCCGGCGTTCGATCGGCTGATCGCGCCGCGCTGCACCGTCGAGTCACACTACGCGCTGTTCGATTGCGAGCCGTGCGGCCTCGACGTGCAGCTCCTGGTGACGCGCGAGCGCGAGGGCGCCGCCGTCCCCTGCCCGGTCTGCGGCGCGCCGCTCGGCAGCGACGCGCTCACGCCTTGATGGCGTGGCGGCGCATGAGGCGATAGAGATAGACGCGATCGATCTCGGCGGCGCGCGCGGCCTGCGACACCTTGCCGCGATGCGCGCGCAACAGCGCGATCACGTAGCGCCGCTCGAACTCCTCGAGCGCCTGGCGGCGCGCCAGGCTGAAGGCGACCGAGACGTCGACCGCGCCGCTGGCCTCGGGCGCGTTGCCCTCGTTCATCGCCAGCGGCTCCTGGAACACGAGACAGCGCTCGAGGTAGTTGCGCAGCTCGCGCACATTGCCCGGCCACACCGCGCGCTGCAGGTTGGACAGGAACGACTCACTCAAGAGCGAGCGCGCCACCGTCGGGTCGGCGTGCAGCGATTCCAGCATCGAATCGACGAGCAGCGGGATGTCGTCGGGCCGCGTGCGCAAGGGTGGCAGCGGGATCTTGACCACCGCCAGCCGGAAGTAGAGATCGGAGCGGAAGCGACCGGCGTTGACCTCGGCGCGCAGATCGCGATTGGTCGCGGCGATCACGCGCACGTTGACCGGCAGGGTCCCGTTGCCGCCGACGCGACGAATCTCGCGCTGCTCGAGCACACGCAAGAGCTTGGGCTGCAGATCGGGCGGCAGCTCGCCGATCTCGTCGAGGAAGATGGTGCCGCCGTTGGCCTCCTCGAAGGCGCCGACGCGGCGCCCGACGGCGCCGGTGAACGAGCCGCGCTCGTGTCCGAAGAGCTCGCTCTCGAGCAGGTTCTCGGGGATGGCGCTGCAATCGATGACCACGAACGGACGGTCGCGCCGAGCGCTCGCCCGATGGATCGATCCGGCGGCGCCCTCCTTGCCTGTCCCCGTCTCGCCTTCGAGGAGCACGGTGGCGTCGCTCTTCGACGCGCACTCGAGGAGCGCGAACGTCTGCCGCATCGCCGTCGATTCGCCGACCAGGCTGCCGAAGCGGCTCTGCTGCGAGATGGGGATGCGGTTGCGCTCGGTGCCGAACTGAAAGCGCACGACGGCGCGGCCGATGCGCACGAGGCTGCCGCCGCGCAGAAAGGCGTCGGACACGGGGATGCCGTCGAGCATCGTGCCGTTGCGGCTGTCGAGATCGCGCAGGCGCGCGCCGCGGGTGTCGAGGCGCACCTCGCAGTGGAAGCGCGAGACGGTCGGGTTGTCGACGATGAGATCGTTGCTGGGATGGCTGCCGATCGAGCAGGCGTCACCGGCCGAGTCCCAGGTCTGCGCCGCCGCGCCCTCGAGCACCGTCAGGTGAAAGCGGCGCACGGCCGCGTCGCCGCCGCCCGGGTCGAGGCCGCCGACCGCCTGGGTGGTGTTGCTCGGCGTGACGTGCTCGTCGCCCGCCGCTTCCGCTGAACGCTGCATCTAGCCCTCCGGTTCGTTGACGCCGTTGCAACGTAGGGGCCGAACGGTCCCGCGCGCGGATCGGCGGCTTCGCGACGCCGACTGTGAACCGCCGCGCCACAGTCGGCGGGCCGGACCGTGGCCCGCCGGGTCGCTAGCGCGCGGAAAAGGACTGCGCGACCAGCGCGGCGCGGCCGGCAGCATCCTCGATCGCAATCGTCGCGGTGTAGTCGCCCGGGGCGAGCGGCAGCTCGACGAAGCTGAAGCCATCGTCCTCCGCCGGTCGTCCTACGTCGCCACCGTCGGGCGCGCTCAGTTGTGCCACGGTGCCGGCTTGCCCCGCGGGCGTTCCGTCCACGGCCGCGAGGCTGATCTCGACCGCGACGGCGCAGCCATCGACATTACGCGCGAAGATCGACCATCGCGTGGACGTCGGCGGAGCGGCAACGGTCGTGCTGCTTCCGACCGAATGCACGTGGCCGTCGCCGCCGATGACGGCGAGCTCGGCTTGCGGCGCCGCGCTCGTGGATCCGATTGGGCGCGCAACGCAGATGGTGCGCGCCGCAGGATTGCCCGAACAGCCGGCGGCGAGCACGAGCCCGATGAGCGCGGTCAAACGGAGGCGCTTGCGGCCGATCAACAGGAGCACTGCCAGTAGCGCCAGCGGTTCGCCGCCGCCGCGACGGCCGGCCACGGCGCAACCGCCGGTCGCCAGCGCGGTCGCAGCCGGCGCCATGGCGCAATCGGGGTCGACGATCGCACAGTCGGCGACGCAGCGGCCGTCGAGGCGGCAGGACGGCGGATCGAGCGCCGCGACCTCGGCATCGATCCATGTGCTCACCAAATCGACGCGCATCGCGGCGGAATAGTCCGTGCAATCCGCGGTGCCGTGTGAGGTCACACCGACGATGCGCTGCTCCCCGGCGAAGTCGATCAGCAGCGGACCTCCCGAGTCGCCGTTGCACGTCGCGACCGTCGTCAGCACGAACTCGTCTGCCAGGTCGGTCAGCGTCGCGGGCGCCTGCGCCTTGATGCCAAAGTCGCCGTTTCCGAAGTCGCCTCGGTGCCCCATCGCGGTGTAACCGAATCAGACGTACGTGCCGACGCTGCCGAGGTCGGCGTCGGCCAGCGCGTCTCGATTGATCGCCACCGTCGGCACCGGCACGCGGCGCGCGAGCACGACCAGCGCGACGTCGTTGGCGAGCGTGGCCGGGTCGAACGCCGGGTGGGTCACGACCTGGGCGACGGGGATGAAGACGCCGTCGACGGTCGGATCGCTGCCGAAGTAGACCCAGGCCGGGACCTGTTC
>DASXOU010000507.1:0-9956 GCA_036494045.1 Polyangia bacterium
CGTCGAGCCCGCCGGCGCAAGACATCGCCGGCGGCACGTCGCGCACCTTCACGTGGATCTTCAAGGCGACCGGCGCCGGCACCACGACCTTCACCTCGACCGCGTCCGGCACAGACGCCAACAGCGGCGCTCCGGTGATCAGCGCGCCGGCGACCTCGGCGCCGATGACCATCCAGACGCCGCCGTCGCTCACGCTCACCGTCGGCGCCTCGCCCTCGCCGGTGCTCGAAGGCGCCGCCATCACCGTCACGGTCACCGTGCAAAACGGCGGGCAGGCCACGGCGAGCGCGGTCGTGCCCACGCTCGGCACGAGCGGCACCGGCACCGCGGCGCTGGTCTCGGGCCCGACGCCGCCGCAAGCGAGCATCGCCGGCGGCGGCATGCAAACCTTCACCTGGCAATACGCCGCCGGCAGCCCCGGCAGCGTCACCTTCACCGCCGGCGCCGGCGGACAGGACGCCAACAGCGGCGTCGCCGTCAGCGCGCCGATCGGCTCGACCACGATCACCGTCGTCAAGCACGCGGCGCTCTCGGTCGGCTGGAGCGTGCCCGCCAACGTCGCCGCCGGCGGCAGCATCACCGCGACGATGACGGTCACCAACTCGGGCGGCAACGCCGCGGTCACCATCGCACCGACCACGCTCACGCTCGGCGGCACCGCGACCGCCACGCTGGTCTCGGGCCCGACGCCGACGAGCACGCCGGGACCGCTCGCGCCCGGCAACATGACCACGTTCACCTGGGTCTACACGGCCGGCGCCACCGCCGGCACAGTCACGTTCACCGGCGGCGCCAACGGCCAGGACGCCACCGACGCCAGCGCCATCAGCTCCGGCCCGGTCACGTCGAGCCCGGTCACCATCGGCAATCCGGCCGCGCTCACCGCCACGCTGGCGATCCCGCCGTCGCTCACGCGCGGCGCGACCTTCACCGCGACCATGGTCGTGCACGACGTCGGCGGCAACGCCGCCACCGCCGTCACGCCGTCGACGCCGGCCGCGAGCGGCAGCGCCGCGGTGATGCTGCAGTCGGGCCCGACGCCGCCGTCGGCCACCATCGCCGCGGGCGGCAGCGCCACCTTCACGTGGACCTACGTCTCCACGCTCAACGGCACGCTGCAGCTCGCCGGCAGCGTCGCCGGCAGCGACGCGATGACCGGCCTGCCGGTCTCGGCCACGGCGACGTCGAACAGCGCGGTCGTCGAGGATCTCGGCGTCATCGCCACCGATCCGTTCGGCGACGGCACCTCGTTCACCTTCGTCTTCGCCTACGACAACCTCGTCTACCTGGGCCCGCGCGGCAACGGCGCCGGCGCCGTGCGCATGAACCCCGACGGCAGCACGCCGCAGTCGGTCTCGTTCGCCACACCGCGAGACACCAGCGGCCACGCGATGGCGAACAGCTCGACGCCGCCCTACCCGTCGCTCGGCTCGGTCGGCTGCGCCGCCAACACGTCGCAGTGTGGGCCCGACAACGAAAACGGCCGCGGCCTCTTCACCGCCGGTACCATCGGCAGCACGCAATGGCTCCTCGCCGGCGGCGGCACCTCGGGCGGCAACGACAACTACGTCTACATGACCAATGGCACGACGACGGCGTTGACCTTCGACTACGTCGATCTCTCGGGCACGCTCGAGGGCGGGACGCGCTCGCTCACCGCCGCGCACGTGTTCAACGGCTCGCCCTACTTCGGCTTCTCCGACACCGGCGGCAATCGCCCGATCCTCATTCGCCTCGAGACCCTCCCGTCGGCGCCCGGCCTCAACGCCAACGGCGGCGACGTCACCGACATGCAGGCCGACAACATGTCGGGCGTCAAAGCGTCGGCGATGTCGCTCATCGACGTCATCGGCGACTTCGACAACCGCCTCTACTTCGCCAACAACGGCGCCTGGTATCGCTCGACCAACGCGACGCCGAACCCGTGGACGCTCTTGTTCCCCGATTGGTCCAACGTGACGCCGTCGTCGTCGGACTACGGCGCGCTCACGTCGGTGACGACGACCAAGTCGTCCGATTACGAGCCGGCCGATCGCGCGGTGCCCGCGTTCGCCACCTTCAACGGGCGCTACTATGCCGCGCGCAACACCACCGCCGGACCGCAGCTCTGGGTGTGCACGCCCGCCAAGAGCGGCTCGAACACGGACTGCGACTCCGGCGACTGGTCGCTGATCGCGCGCAACACGCTCGGCAACACCGAGCTGTCGCAGTTCAACGACGCGGGCAACGTCAGCGTCTCGCTGTTGGTCGCGACGTCGGGCCACCTCTACGTCGGCTTCAACGACGCCAACGGCCTGCAGGTTTGGCGCTCGTCGGTGACGCAGCCGACGCAGCAGTCCGACTTCGAGGGCGACAACGGCTGCTCCGCCAGCTTGCACTCGACAGGCTGCCTGTCACTCGGCGGCCCCGGCATCGGCGATCCGACGAACAACCAGCGCATCTTCTCGGGGATCGCGGCCACCTTCAACGCGCAGGACAACGTCTACTTCGTCGCCGGCAACGGCGCCAACGCGGTGCGCGTGGTTCGCATCGCAGAGTAGCAACCTCGAAATGCATTCTGTTGGACATGGGAGCGGGCGCCGGTGTATGCCGACTCGATGCCGTCGCGCGCCGGTCAGCGAGCATGCCCCGCCTGTGGCAGCCGCGGCCCGCACGAGCGCGCCGTGCTCCCCGGCAAAGAGGCGATCGGCGGTGGCCCGTTCGAGCTCGACGCTTGCGCGGCTTGCGGCGCGCGCTTCCAGCCGCGGACGCCCACCGAAGCCGAGCTGTCACGCTATTACGATTACATGGGGCACATCCCCGTCAACTCGCACCTCTCGCCGCTGCTCGATCGCCGGCTCGGCCGCCAGGTCGCCCTCTTCGACGCCGTCCGCCGCACCGGCCGGCTGCTCGAGATCGGCTGCGGCGGCGGCCTGCTCGTCCGCGTCGCGAGCGCGCGCGGCTGGCAGGTCTGGGGGACCGAGATCTCGCCGAGCTGCGCCTCGATGTTGCGGCCGCAGATGGGCGAGCGCCTGTTTCAAGGCACCGTCCTCGAGGCGCCGTTCGACGACGAATCGTTCGACGGCGCGGCGATGATCGAGGTCATCGAGCATCTCACCGATCCGCTGCCGTACCTCGTCGCCGTTCGTCGGTTGCTTCGCCCCGGCGGCCGGCTCTTTGTGACCACGCCGAACGCAGGCGGCGCCTCGGCGCGGGTGCTCGGCAAACATTGGCGCGCCTACACCGGCGAGCACCTCAGCTACTTCGATCCACGCTCGATGACGGCGCTGCTCGAACGCGCCGGCTTCGGCAAGATCGAAGTCCACACCAGCAACTTCGACCTCGTATCGTACGCCTGGTCGATGCGCCCGCGTCTGTTGCGTCGCGGGCCCGCGGCGGTGCCGGTGCCACGCTCGACGACCACCGAAGCGCGCACGCCCATCGTCGCGCCGACGGTCGCGCCGGCGACCCGCGGCGGTGCGCTGAAGGCGGCCGTCGCCGATGCGGCCATCGAGACCATGAACCGCATGACCGATCTCGCGCGCATCGGCGACACCTTGAAGATCGTCGCCCAGCGCTAGCACCCGACCCGATCATCTGTCTGACATAATCTTTCGTTTCAGCATGATAGCCGCGCATGGAGTTGATCGGCGCCGCGCTGCACCTAGAATTTCGTTCAATCAAAGGGAGGACGCCCATGGCAGCGAACGATCCGATTCTTCCGAGCGTCGCGCGGATGCACCCCGGCGACCATTATTGCGGGATCTATCGGACCGATGAGGATCAGCGGGCGTTCATCATCGATTACATCCGCGAAGGCGTGCGCAAGAACGAGAAGATGTTCTACATCGTCAATGTCCAGACTGCCGCGCAGCTCAAGCAGACGCTGGCCGCGGCGGGCATCGACGTCGACCGGCTGGTCGACAAGGGCCAGCTCGTCATCGTGACGGCGAAGGAAGCCTATTTGAAGGAAGGCGAGTTCGATCCCGACAAGATGATCACGCTCCTCGGCGCCGAGACGGACAAGGCGCTCGCCGAGGGCTAC
This sequence comes from Polyangia bacterium, assembly GCA_036494045.1. Classification (GTDB taxonomy): domain Bacteria; phylum Myxococcota_A; class Polyangia; order Palsa-1104; family Palsa-1104; genus JAQBQH01. Next base: position 4,025 of record DASXOU010000507.1, read on the forward strand.
ACCGCGCTGCGCGCCACCGGCGAAATGACCTGGGCGCTCGCCGGCGATCCGGGATCGGAGAAGCTCGTCGAGTACGAATCGCGGCTCAACACCTTCTTCCCCCATTCGAAGTGCTACGCCGTGTGCCAGTACGATCGGCGCAAGTTCGACGCGGACATGCTGCTCGACATCTTGCACACGCATCCCAAGGTCCTGTTCGGGCGCGAAGGCTACGACAACTCGAAGATGTACTTCGTGCCCGACGAAGCGTTCTCCAGCGGCGATCGCCAGGGCGCGGTTCTCGACACGAGGTTGAAGAACCTCGAGAGTCGCGGTCCGGCCACCACGTAGTCCGTGGACGACGACGCCAGCGCAGCGCTGCTCGCGCACGCCGAGAGCCTGTTCAGCCTGCACGGGGCCGAGGACATTCTCGCGTACCTGTGTCGGGAGTCGCGCGCGCTGACCGGCGCCTCGGTCGCCGTCGGCAGCTATCTCGCGGCCGGCGATCCGTGGCAGCGCGGCCTGCACGTCGCGACCGGGCCGAGCTCGCCGGCGATGATCTCGGCGGCGTTCGCCGTGCACCGGCGCCTCTCGGGGAAACCGGAGCCGCTGACGCTGACCTGGACCGACGAAGCGGCGGCGATGTTCCGCGGATTCGGGACCGACGGCGCGCCGGACGCGGCGCTGCTGGCGATTCCGCTGTTGACGCGGCGCCGCCGCCTGGTCGGCCAGCTCGTCCTCGTCGCCGCGCACGCCGACGCCTTTGGCGCGCCGGCGATCCGTGCGATCTGCCGGCTGACGCGGTTGGCGTCGGTGTCGCTGGAGAATTCGAACCGGCTGGCGTTCGCGCGTCGCGATCAAGATCGATTGCAGCTCTTGTCGGAGGCGACCGAAGAGGCGCTGTGGGACTGGAACCTCGATACCAACGCGTTCTGGTGGGGCGGCGGCATCCATCGCGTCATCCAAAGCGGCGGCGAAGTGGTCGGGACGACGCCGGCGTGGAAGCTCGAACGCATCCATCCCGAGGACTCCGCGCGGGTGCGCGCGGCGCTCGACCGCGCCATCGCGTCGCCCGATTCGGCCTGGCAGTGCGAGTATCGCTTCCGTCGCGGCGACGGGACGTGGGCGACCGTCGAAGATCGCGCGTACCTTCTACGCGACACGAGCGGCCGTGCCTATCGGATGATCGGCACGATCCGCGATGTCACCGACCAGAAGCGCGCCGACGCGCAGCAGCAGTTTCTCATCGACGCCAGCGCCGCGCTCGCCGAATCGCTCGACGTGGACAAGCATCTGGCGACGGTGGCAAAGCTGGCGGCGGAGAGCGTCGCCGATTGGTGCGCGATCGTTCTGTTCGCCGGCGAGCACGACGAGAGGCGCGTGGCCGCCGTCGCCAGCCGCGAGCCGGCGGCCGGCGGGTTGATCCGCGCCGCGGTGGAACGCTTGATCGCCGAGCGGCTGCCCGACGAGGCCAGAATGCCGGGAGTGGTTCCCGAGCTTTCCGCCGCGGTGCGACGGACGCTCGCCGAACGGCTGCCCGCGCTCGCCGACAGCCTCGACGCCATCGGGGCGCGCTCGCTGTTGCACGTGCCGATCCTCATGGGCGAGCGCGTCCTCGGGCTGATCACGCTCGGGACATCGACGCAATCGATGCGCACGTTTGGCGACGACGACCTGGCGTTCGCCGAAGAATTTGCCCGACGCTGCTCGGTCGCGATCGAAAAAGCGCGGCTCTACGCGCAGGCGCAGAACGCGATCCGCGCGCGCGACGCCTTCATGGCGATCTTGGGCCACGAGCTGCGCAATCCGCTGTCGCCCATCACGACCGCGCTGCACCTCATGAAGCTGCGAGATCGCAAGTCGGTGCGCGAGCAGGAAGTGATCGAGCGCCAGGTCAAGCATCTGACACGGCTCGTCGACGATCTGCTCGACGTCTCGCGCGTCGAGCGCGGCAAGATCGAGCTGTCGAAGCAGCCGACGCGGCTCGCCGAGGTGGTGGCCAAGGCCGTCGAGATCGCCAGCCCGCTGCTCGAGGAGCGGCGCCATCGGCTCGATCTCGACGTCGCGACGACCGGGCTGACCATCCTCGCCGACGAGACGCGGGTCGCGCAGGTGGTCGCGAACCTGTTGACCAACGCCGCGCGCTACACCGATCCCGGCGGCCACATCGTGGTCAGCGCGAAGCGTGAAGGCCAACAGGCGGTCTTGCGCGTGCGCGACAACGGCATCGGGATGCCGGCCGCGCTCCTGCCGCGCGTGTTCGATCTGTTCGTCCAGGGTCCGCGCACACCGGATCGTCGCCAAGGCGGCCTCGGCCTCGGCCTCAGCCTGGTGCGCAGCCTCGTCACCTTGCACGGCGGCACCGTCGAGGCGAACAGCGACGGGCCGGGCAAGGGCAGCGAGCTCGTCGTGCGGCTGCCCGCGCTTCCCGTCGAGCTCGTCGACAGCGAGCCCGAGCGCGCGACGGCGCCGGCGCGGCCGTCCAATCGCCGCCGCATCCTCCTCGTCGACGACAACGCCGACGCGGCCGAGCTTCTGACCGAGCTCCTCGGAGGCATCGGCCACGAGGTCGCGGTCGCGCACGACGGGCCCGACGCATTGATCGAGGCGGCGCGTTTCAATCCCGATATCGCGATCCTCGACATCGGTCTGCCGGTCATGGACGGGTACGAGCTGGCGCGACGGCTGTTGGCGACCGTCGCGCGACCTCCGTTCTTGATCGCGCTCACCGGGTACGGACAGGAAAACGACCGCGCGCGTGCCCGCGACGCCGGGTTTCACGAGCACATCGTCAAGCCCGTCGATCCGAACCGGCTCATCAAGCTGATCGAGCAAGCCGAGAAGGTGACGCTGAGCGCCAGCCAATAGCGACGTCGAGCGCCACGCGAAGCTTGCGACTCCCGCCGCGACGTCGGCATGGCAACCCGCAGCACTTTTCTTGAAGCTCCGAGGGACGTCGACACATAGACGTTGGAACTGATGTTCGAGTCGATAGAGAGACGTCTCGTCGCGGCGCGTTGCGTTCTCCTCGTGGCTTGCGTGGGCGCGGCGATCGGTTGCCACCCATCCGGAGACGTCGGGCCGACCGATGGCGGCGCTGATGCCGGCGCAAACGCCGCACCGATGCTCATCACCGAGCCCGATCAGGGCATGACGCCCATCTATGCGCTGCTGAGCTCCGCCAAGCACACGCTCGACATGACGATGTACGAGCTCAACGACCCCATGGCCACGAGCCTCCTCGTGGCTGCGGCAAAGAATGGCGTCACGGTCCGGGTCATCCTCGATCAGAACCTCGAGATGAGCGCCAACACGACCGCGTACAACGCGCTGTCGGCGCTCGGCGCGAATGTGACCGTCCACTGGGCCAATCCCGTTTTCGCCGCCACGCACCAGAAAACGATCACGGTGGACGGCACCACATCCGCGATCATGACGCTCAACTTTTCCGCGGAGGACTACACGACGAGCCGAGATTTTGCCTTCATCACGAGCGACCCGGCCGACGTCGCCGCCATCGAGACGACGTTCGCGGCCGACCTCATGAACGCGTCAATCACGCCCCCGAACGGTACCAACCTCGTCTGGAGCCCTACCAACTCGCAAACTGCGCTCGTCGACCTCATCAACGGCGCCCAGACCAGCCTGCTCGTCGAGAATGAGGAGATGGGCTACGCCACGATCGTCTCGGCGCTCGCCAACGCCGCGTCGCGTGGCGTCGACGTGAAGATCGTCATCGAGGCGTCGAGCGACTACGCCGCGAACTTCACCATTCTCGAGGCTGCGGGGGCCACGGTCGTGACCTACCGCCACTCCTCGCTCTACATTCACGCAAAGGTCGTCCTCGCCGATTATGGAACGAGCGCGGCGAGCGTCTTTCTCGGCTCCGAGAACTTCTCGCATCCCTCGCTCACGGAAAATCGCGAGCTCGGCATCATTACGTCGGACGCTGCGACGATGGACTCACTCCACGGCACCTTGACGTCGGATTTCGCGGGCGGAAAACCGTTCGTGCCGTCGGCGAACGACGCGGGAATACCGGTCGATGCGGCGACCCCGACGGACGCGGGGTAGGTTTAGAGCCTCCGAATGGCAGAACTTGAGCCACTCGGCGAGGCCGCGCTTCGCTCGGTGGCGATTTCGTCGCCGTCCCTCGGCAGCGCCTCTATCGGGATGGTGACCGCGCGATAGCTTGTAAAGGCAGCCGCAATCCGCAGGATGGGCACATGCAGCCCTTCGTCGGTCTCGACTTCGGCACCACCAACACCGCCGTCGGCCTCGCCACCGTCGATGGCGCGGTCCGCCTCGCCGAGCTGCCCGGCGCCGACGGCGGTACCGTCACCACCTGGCCGTCGGTGCTGTTCTTCGACGCCGACGGCGGTGAGATCGCGGCCGGCGCCCCGGCGATCGGGCGCTATCTCGACAGCGGCGGCGACGGGCGCCTGGTCCAGTCGATCAAGTCGCACCTCGCCTCGGCCTCCTTCACGCGCACGCAGATCGCCGGACGCGCCTGGCTGCTCGAGGACATGATCGCGGTCTTCTTGCGGGCGCTGCGCGGCGCCGTCGGCGTCGAGCTCGGCCGTCGCTGCGTCGTCGGCCGGCCGGTGCACTACTGGGGCGCCGAGGGCGACGACGACGACGCGCGCGCCGTCGAGCGCATGCGCTCCGCCCTCGCCCGCGCCGGCTTCGACGAGGTCGTGTTCGCATACGAGCCCGTCGGCGCCGCCGCCCGTTACGCCGCGCGGCTCGACCACGACGAGCTGATCGTCGTCGCCGACTTCGGCGGCGGCACCACCGACTTCTCCGTCATTCGCGTCGGACCGCGCGCCGACCCGGCCGATCCGAAGGCGGTGCTGGCATCAGCGGGTCTCGGCGTCTCGGGCGACGCGTTCGATGCGCGCGTCATCGACGCCGTGGTCGCGCCGGCGCTCGGTCGCGGCACCAGCTATCGAGACGAAATGGGAGCCGTGGCGCCGGTGCCATCCGGGCTCTACTCGAAGCTACGGCGCTGGCATCACCTCTCGTTCCTGAAGACGGCGGAGACGCTGCGCCTGCTCGGCCGCATCGAGCAAGGCGCGCTCGCGCCGCAGTTGATCGAGCGGCTGGTGAGGGTGGTGCACGACGATCTGGGGCTGCACCTTCATCGCGCAGTCGAATTGGCAAAGGTCGAGCTTTCGACGCATCACAATGGCTCGCTCGGCCTCGGCACGGTGATCGATCTCGAGGCGCCGATCGCACGCGCCGACTTCGATTCGTGGATCGCCGGCGACCTCGACGCGATCGACGACGTGCTCGGCCGCGCGCTCGCCGCCGCCGGCGTCGTGGCGAGCGAGGTCGACCGCGTGTTCGCGACCGGCGGCTCGTCGCTGGTGCCGGCCGTGCGCGCGCGGCTGGCGGCGCGGTTCGGCGCCGACAAGCTGGTCGGCGGCGAGGAGCTCACGTCGGTCGCGTGGGGCCTCGCGGCGTGCGCTCGGCGCGTCTTTGCCTGACGTACGATTGCGGCCTCAGAACGACCTGCCGTCTAGGATCTCGATCTCCAGCGCAAGTGGGTCCAGACCGTCGACGCAGCCGAGATTCACGCGACGGTCGCCGATCTTTGCACGCCCCTCGTAGTTTTCCGGCAGGCTCGCCACGGCGCTGAAGGGGCAGATTCCGCACGTCTTGCAGAAGTAGTGGTACATGGCCTTGTCCCCGAACTGATAGACGGCCAACGACTCCTCACCGTCGAGCTCGAAGGCGCTCGGCGGGATACGCTCCGACGACATCACGTAGCCCCTGCGAATGCAGATGGAGCAGTTGCAGCGGCAGCCGGACGTGATCTCGTCGCTCGTGAACCTGAAGCGCACGGCTTTGCAATGGCAACTCCCGCTGTAGCTCTTCATCTTCGTCCCGGGTCATCGAGCGGGTGAACCGCGGCCAGATGCTGCTGCAGCTCGAAGGCGTTGACCGGTTT
>DASXOU010000508.1:0-2215 GCA_036494045.1 Polyangia bacterium
ACGCGCCTTCGTCGTCCGCGCGATCGTCGTATTCGCACGGCCCGTCGACGTGCACGCGCGGTACCGGCTGGCCGTTGAGCACCAGTTGACCGTTGCGGATCTCGATCGTGTCGCCGCCGACGGCGACGACGCGTTTGACGAAGTCGATGCGCGGATTGTTGGGATAGCGAAAGACCGTGACTTCGCCGCGCGCGGGATGCTTGGCAGTCTTGTCGACGAGGATGTGATCGCCGACCTGCAGCGTCGGGATCATCGAGCCCGCCGGGATCTTGAACGCTTCGATCCACGTGGCGCGCAGCGTGAGGGCGATGGGGACCGCCGCGCACGCGGAGATGAGCGCGGCGAGCGCGTACCAGCGCGTTGCGCGCGAGACGGCCGGCTTGATCAGCGCCGCGTCGACGATCTGCCCGACAGCGACGATCAAGAGAATCCACATCGGAACGCGCAGCACGACCAGGAAGAGCCCGAAGTACAGCGCCAGCCACACGAGCCCGCGCTTCCAGCGGCCGGCGGCGAAGTGCACGCTCGAGTAGCCGAACCAGGCGAACAGGACGCGCAACAGGCGCGACGGCGCTTTCATGCGCGGATGATACGCCGGTTACGCTGGCGGCTTGGTGATCATGATCAGCGCCGCCCGCTGCCCCGGCGTCGCGCGCGCGAGCGCTTCCGCTTCGCGCCGCGCCGCGAGCGCCGGATCGCGCGCGAATTGCCGGCGCAGGCGCGCGATGCGCAGCGAGCGCGACAGGCGCGCAGCGACGGGAAACGCGAGCGCCAACGCGATCGCGGCGACGAGCACGTGCGCCGAGACGAGCCACGCGCCGAGCCCCATCGCCGCGGCGGCGATCGCGCCGGCGGCCACGTCGCGCCGCACGCCGTCGACGAGCACGACGATGGCGACCGCGCGTTCCTGCATGATCGTGGTGGGGCTAGTTTTCGACGAACGACTTGAGGCGCTTCGAGCGGCTCGGGTGGCGCAGCTTGCGCAGCGCCTTGGCCTCGATCTGCCGGATGCGCTCGCGCGTGACTTCGAAGTCCTGGCCGACTTCCTCGAGCGTGTGGTCGCTCTTCTCGCCGATGCCGAAGCGCATGCGCAGGACCTTCTCCTCGCGCGGCGTCAGCGTCGCCAGCACTTTACGCGTCTGCTCGGCCAGGTTCATCGAGATCACGGCGTCCGACGGCGAGATCACGCCCTTGTCCTCGATGAAGTCGCCGAGATGCGAATCTTCCTCTTCGCCGATCGGCGTCTCGAGCGAGATCGGCTCTTTGGCGATCTTCAGGACCTTGCGCACCTTGTCGAGCGGCAGCTCCATCTTCTCGGCGATCTCTTCCGGCGTCGGCTCGCGCCCGAGCTCCTGCACCAGATAGCGCGAGGTGCGGATGAGCTTGTTGATCGTCTCGATCATGTGCACCGGAATGCGGATGGTGCGCGCCTGATCGGCGATCGCGCGCGTGATGGCCTGACGGATCCACCACGTCGCGTAGGTCGAGAACTTGTAGCCGCGCTTGTACTCGAACTTGTCGACCGCCTTCATGAGGCCGATGTTGCCCTCCTGAATCAGGTCGAGGAACTGCAGACCGCGGTTCGTGTACTTCTTGGCGATCGAAACCACGAGGCGCAGGTTGGCCTCGACGAGCTCACTCTTGGCCCGCTCGGCCATGCGCTCGCCTTCGTGGATGTCGTGATAGGTCGTGCGCAGCGCGTCTTCCGACAGCTTGGCCTCTTCCTCGACGCGCTTGACCTTGCGCTGCGCGTTCTGGATCGAGCCCGACGACTCGGTGAGCTCCTCGGGATTGAGGCCGAGTTTCTTCTCGAGCGCCTTCCGCTTCTGCGGCGACGAGTTCATCTCCTTGAGCGTCTTGCGCAGATCCTTCTGCGACAGGCCGATCTTGGATTCGACTTCCTTGATCTCGTTCTCCGCCTTCTCGATGCGGACGACCAGCTCCTTGAGCTTCTGGACGATCTTCTCGATCTGCTTCTTGTTGATGCGAAGCTCGGAGAGCTGCTCGAACATCTCCTGCTTGTTCTCTTCGATCTCTTCTTTGAGCTTCTTCTTCTTGGTCTCGGGCACCTTGCCCGCGAGCGCCTCGTTGCACTGCTCGTTCTTGGTGTGCAGGCGGCGCACCTTGTCGATCAGCTTGACGACGCGATCGGTGTGCCACTCCTCGTCGAACTCGGCGTCTTCCTCGTCGACGTCGCGGATGACTTCCTTGACGC
>DASXOU010000509.1:0-3307 GCA_036494045.1 Polyangia bacterium
ATCTGGATCACGAGCGGCACGGCGGCACCGACGGGCGCGTTGGGCAGCGAGAAGCTGCCGGTCTCGTCGGTCGAGGTGCTGACGACGGCGCCGCTGGTGAACAGCGCCGCGCACGAGCAGGCATCGGCGCCCGTCGGCACGCCCTTGGGAAGCGCGGTCAGCGGCGCGGCCGGGACGTAGACGGCGACGTTGAAGAGCCCGTTCTTGCCGGCCGGATCGTAGACCTTGCCCGAGATGGTGGTGGTGCCGCCGCCCGAGCACGCGACGCCGCAGCTCAGGCCCGCCGGGCAGACCACGCCGCCGTCGCTGCCGCCGGAGTTGGTCGGATCGCAACGGCCGTTGCCGTCGCAGATCGAGTCGCTGCCGCACTGCCCGCCACCGAGAACGCAGTCGGCCGAGCAGGTCTTGTTGGTGGCGCAGTAGAGGCCGGCGCCGCAGTCGGAGTCATCGGCGCAGGTCGAGCCGCACTTGACGTTGTTGGTGTCGCTGCACGGGATCGGCCCGTGGTGAATGCTGGGGTGGTTGCACGCGACCATCACCGCGGCGGTGCCCGCCAGGGCGGCGAGCGCGAAGGGCATTAGGCGAATCATATGTGTCGAACGGGTGCTCATGAGACCTCCGGCCCCTGGTCATTGGTTTCGGCCAAGGATATCCGTCTCGATTATACACTTACCGCGACAAGGCAGCGCCGAATTGTTGATCCAGCGCCAGGTTCAGCGTCAGCACATTCACCCGCGGCTCGCCCAGAAAGCCGAGCTCGCGCCCGTCGACGTTGGCGTCGACGAGCTGGCGCACGCGCTCGGCCGTGACGCCGCGCGCCTTGGCCACGCGCGGGACCTGCCAGCGCGCCGCCGCGGGCGAGATGTCGGGATCGAGCCCACTCGCCGACGCGGTCAATAGATCATCGGGCGGCGGCCCCTCGGCATCGGGATTTTCCTTGGCCAGGCGCGCGCGCTCGCCGTCGACGCGCTGGTGCAGCTTCTTCGAGGTCACGCTGAGGTTCGAGCCGGCCGAGCTGGTCGCGTCCCAGCCCTTGTCGCCGGCGGCCGACGGGCGCGACCAGAAATAATAGGGCTTGGCGAACGACTGCCCGATCAGCTCCGAGCCGACTACGCGCCCGCGATCGTCGGTGACGATGCTGCCGTCGGCGCGGCTGGGAAAGACGAGCTGCGCCAGCGCCGTCGCCAAGAGCGGATAGGCGACGCCGCACAAGAGCAGCGTCACGACGGTGAAGCGCAGCGCGACCAAGACGACGCTCGGTTTCATGGCTACACCGCTCCGATCAGCTGCAGGACCATGTCGATGAGCTTGATGCCGACAAAAGGCGCGACCACGCCGCCGACGCCATAGATGAGGAGCGAGCGACGCAGCAGCGCCGCCGCGCCGAGCGGCCGATACTTCACGCCGCGCAGCGCCAGCGGAATGAGCGCGATGATGATGAGCGCGTTGAAGATGACCGCCGCGACGATCGCCGAGTAGGGCGACCCGAGGCGCATCACGTTGAGCGGCGCGATCTGGGGAAACACGCCCATGAACATCGCCGGCAGGATCGCGAAGTATTTGGCGACGTCGTTGGCGATCGAGAACGTCGTCAGCGTGCCGCGCGTCATGAGGAGCTGCTTGCCGACCTCGACGACCTCGAGGAGCTTGGTCGGGTTCGAGTCGAGGTCGACCATGTTGCCGGCCTCTTTGGCCGCCTGCGTGCCCGTGTTCATGGCGACGCCGACGTCGGCCTGCGCCAGCGCCGGCGCGTCGTTGGTGCCGTCGCCGGTCATGGCCACGAGCTTGCCCTTCTGCTGCTCGTCCTTGATGAGCCGCATCTTGGTCTCGGGCGTGGCCTCGGCGAGAAAGTCGTCGACGCCGGCTTCGCGCGCGATGGCGCCGGCGGTGCGCGGGTTGTCGCCGGTGATCATGACGGTGCGGATGCCCATGGCGCGGAAGCGCGCAAAACGCTCCGCAATGCCACTTTTGACGACGTCCTTGAGCTCGATGATGCCGAGCACCCGGTTGCCGTCGGCGACGGCGAGCGGCGTGCCGCCGGCGTCGGCGATGCGTGCGGCTTCCTGGCGCATGCGATCGGGCGCGTGGCCGCGCAACGACTCGACGTGCGCCAGCACCGCTTCGACGGCGCCTTTGCGGATTTGGCGCGGCGTGCCGCCGCCGTTCGGCAGATCGCAGCCCGACATGCGCGTCTGCGCGGAAAACGGGATGAAGTGCGCGCCGAGCTCGTTGATGTTGCGGCCGCGCAGGCCGTGCTTTTCCTTGACCAGCACGACGATCGATCGTCCTTCGGGCGTCTCGTCGGCGAGCGAAGCCAGCTGCGCGGCGTCGGCGAGCTCGTCGAGGCGTACGCCGTCGGCGGGGATGAGCGCCGTGGCCATGCGGTTGCCGAGCGTGATGGTGCCGGTCTTGTCGAGCAAGAGAACGTCGACGTCGCCGGCGGCTTCGACGGCGCGCCCGCTCATCGCGATCACGTTCTTGCGCAGGAGCCGATCCATGCCGGCGATGCCGATCGCCGAGAGCAGGCCTCCGATCGTCGTCGGGATCAGGCACACCAGCAGCGCGACGATGGTCGTCGCCGACAGCGGGATCGCCGAATAGAGCGCCAGCGGCACCAGCGTCACGCAGGCGAACAGAAACACGATGGTGAGCCCGACGAGGAGGATGTGCAGCGCGATCTCGTTCGGCGTCTTCTGCCGCGCCGCGCCCTCGACAAGCGCGATCATGCGATCGAGGAACGACTCGCCCGGATCGGCGGTGATGCGCACGACGATGCGATCGGAGAGGACTTTTGTACCGCCCGTGACGGATGATCGGTCGCCGCCCGACTCGCGGATGACCGGCGCCGACTCGCCGGTGATCGCCGACTCGTCGACCGAGGCGATGCCTTCGATGACCTCGCCGTCGCCGGGCACGAGCTGGCCGGCTTCGATGACGACGACGTCGCCTTTGCGCAGTTGCGACGCGGGTACGGGCTCTTCCACTTTGCCGCTTGGACCTTCCACGAGCCGGCGCGCGGTCGACTCCTGCCGCATCTTGCGCAGCGACGCCGCTTGCGCCTTGCCGCGCCCCTCGGCGACGGCTTCGGCGAAGTTGGCGAAGAGCACGGTTAACCACAGCCACAGCGTCACCGTCGCGGAGAACCAGACCGGCGCGTGGCCGGCGGCGTGATGCGCGATGTCGCGGACCAAGAGCGCCGTCGTCAGCAGGCTGCCGACGCCGACGACGAACATGACCGGGTTCTTCGCGAGCAGGCGTGGATGCAGCTTTTTGAAGCTGTCGACGATCGCCGGCCGCAAGATCGACG
>DASXOU010000510.1:0-1773 GCA_036494045.1 Polyangia bacterium
CCGTCGGCGAGGATGCCCGCTGCCGCGCCGCCGACGGGCGAAGGGATCGATCTCGGCGCCGTCGCCGATCAGCTCTTCGGCAGCGGCAGCGACAGCGAAGAAGAAGAGCAGGCGCGCTGGCAGAGCCAGCTGTTCGCCGCCGTCGACGCCGATCCGATCGCGGCGGCGTGGGATGCGCGGCGGGCGCGCGCCTTTGTCTGGCTGTGGGTCTCGCTGGCGCTCATCACCATCGGCATCGGCGCCGGCTGGTTCTGGCGCGCCAAGCAGCGCGTCAAGCTGCTCGCCGCGACCGTCGAGCGCGGCGACGCGCGGACGCTCGAAGCGACCGACGAAGGCGATCTGGCGGCGCGCGATGCCTACGCGAGCGCGCTGCGCGTCGAGCCGCGTGTGCGTCGCTACTTCGCGATGGTCGCGCTCGCCGACGCGCGCCTCGCCGCCGATCAAGGCGAAGACACCGACGCGGCGGCGTGGGCCATGCTCAAGCGCGCCGAGCGCGAGCAGAAGCGCCATCCGACCGACGACCCGCGCGCCGATCGCGAGATGAGGCAGGCTCGCGCGCTGATGGCGCTCGAGCGCGGCGAGGCGTGCACCGAGACCAATCCCGCCGAGGACGGCGACATCGCCGCCCGCTGCGGAATGCAAAAGGGCGACGTCGACGGCGCGCGCAAGATCCTCTCGCAGACCATCGCCGCCGACGGCGACGGCAAGAGCGTACGAGCCCTTCTGGCCCAGGGCTCGCTCGAGCTCGGCGCCGGCGACCTCGACGCCGCGCAGGCGGCGTACGGCAAGGTGCTCGCGCTCTATCCACAGCATCCGCGCGCGCTCGTCGGCCGAACGCTGATCGCGCTCGAACGCAACGAGACGCCGGCGGTCGAGCTGCCGAAGGCCCGGCTCGGGCCGACGACCGAAGGCTGGTTCCACCTCGCCGCCGGCCTCAGCGCGATGGGGCGCGGCGCGCCCGATGCGCAGGCGAGCTACGAGCTCGACCAGGCGCGCAAGGCGATCGTCCACGAGGGGCGGCTGGCCCTGCTCTATGGCCGCGCGCGGTTGCAGCAGGGCAAGGTCGGCGAAGCGGAGCAGGCGATGCGCGTCGCCGAGCGGCTCGATCCCAACGACGGCGACGTCGCGGTGCTCGACGCCGAGGTGGCGCTGGCCAAGGGCTTCGAGGACAAAGTCGTGCTGGCGCTGTCGGCGCGGCCGCCGACGCCGCGCAGCCTGGCGGTGCTCGGGCGCGCGCAGGTGCTGACGCAGAAGTATCGCGAAGGCGCGGCGACGCTCGACGCGGCGCTGGCGCATCGGCCCGGCGACGCGGTGGCGATCACCTATCGTGCCGTGGCGCGCGCGCATCTCGGCGATTCGGGCGCGGCGATTCGCGAGCTCGAGAAGGCGTCGAACACGCTGACGTCGACGGCGCCGCGCTACGGCATCGGCCTGCTCGCCTACGAGCGCCACGATCTGTTGAAGGCGCAGCGCGAGCTCGGCAAGGCGCTCGAACACAACTCGGAGTCGTTCCGCGCGCGCGCACTGCTCGGGCGCGTGCTGCGCGATCTCGGCAAGGCCAAAGAGGCGCTCGCGGAGCTCGAGGCGGTCATTCGCGAAGCGCCGTCGCTGATGTCGGCGCGCGCGGCGCGGGCGCGGCTCTATCTCGACCTCGGACGCGATCGCGAGGCGCGCGCCGATGCGCGCGAGGTGCTCGACGCGGGCCGCGCGTCGGGCGAAGACAAGCTGACCTTCGCCGAGGCGACGGTGCGGCTCGGCCACGCCGACGAGGGC
>DASXOU010000511.1:0-8131 GCA_036494045.1 Polyangia bacterium
CACCTCGCGCGGCCACGGCTTTTCCGGCATGTCGCGCCGCGCGCTCCTCGACATCCTGGCCGATCGCGCGCGCGCGCTCGGCGTCGAGCTGCGCCATCAGACCGAGATCGCCGACGCCGATCTGGCGACGCTGTCACGCGACTACGATCTCGTCGTCGGCGCCGACGGCGTCAACTCGCTGGTTCGCCGCGTTCTGGCGCCCGAGATCGCGCCGCGCGTCGAGCCGCGGCCGAACCGCTTCGTCTGGCTCGGCACCACCTTTCCGTTCGGCGCCTTCACGTTCTACTTCAAGCCGTCCGACGCCGGGCTGTTTCGCGTGCACGCGTATCGCTACGCGCCCAATCAGTCGACCTTCATCGTCGAGTGCACCGAAGAGACGTTCGCGCGCACCGGCCTCGGCGAAGCCGACGAGGACGCGACCATCGCCTATTGCGAGCGGCTCTTCGCCGACGAGCTCGCCGGCCACAAGCTCCTCAAGAACCGCTCGCACTGGCGGCAGTTTCCGACGGTGCGTTGCGATCGCTGGCACCGCGGCAACGTCGCGCTCGTCGGCGACGCCGTCCATACCGCGCACTTCTCGATCGGCTCGGGCACCAAGCTGGCGATGGAAGGCGCGATCGCGCTCGCCACCGCGCTGCAGACGAACGACACGATTCCCGCGGCGCTGGCCGCGTACGAAGCCGCGCATCGTCCCGCGGTCGAGGCGCTGCAGCGCGCGGCGCAAGTGAGCCTCGGCTGGTTCGAGGAGACCGAGCGCTACTTCGGCACGCTCCATCCGCTGCAGTTCGCCTTCAGCCTGCTCACGCGCTCCTTGCGCATCACGCACGAGAACCTGAAGGAGCGCGATCCGGCCCTGATCGCGCGCGTCGACGACTGGTTCGCGCGCGAATCGGAGAAGCAGTCGGGCGTCACCATCATCAATAAGGCGACGCCGCCGCCCATGTTCACGCCGTTCCGCCTGCGCGGGCTGGTCCTCGAGAACCGCGTCGGCGTCTCGCCCATGTGCCAATACTCCGCCGACGACGGCATGCCGTCCGACTGGCACCTCGTGCATCTCGGCAGTCGCGCGCTCGGCGGCGCCGCGCTGGTGATGGCCGAGATGACCGACGTGACCGCCGACGCGCGCATCACGCCCGGCTGCGCCGGCATGTATCGACAGGGGCACGTCGACGGTTGGCGTCGCATCGTCGAGTTCGTGCATCGCTACGCGACCGCGAAGATCGGCATGCAGCTGGCGCACGCGGGACGCAAGGGCGCGACGACGCTGCCGTGGCAAGGCGGCGGGCCGCTGCCCAAAGATGCGGCGTGGCCGATCGTCGCGCCGTCGCCGATCGCCTTCCGTCCCGGCGATCAAGTGCCGCGCGAGATGACCGCGCGCGACATGCACGAGGTGCGCGACGAGTTCGTGCGCGCCGCGCGCTGGGCCGTCGAGGCCGGCTTCGATCTCGTCGAGCTGCACGCCGCGCACGGCTACCTCCTCGGCAGCTTCCTCTCGCCGCTGTCGAACCGCCGCGGCGATGCGTACGGCGGCAGCGTCGAGCGGCGCCTGAAGTTCCCACTCGAGGTGCTCGAGGCGGTGCGCGCGGTTTTGCCCGACGCGATGCCGCTGTCGGTGCGCATCTCGGCGTCCGATTGGGCGCCGGGCGGCACCACGCACGCCGACGTCGTCGCCATCGCGCGCGCGCTTCACGCCCACGGCTGCGACATCGTCGACGTCTCCGCCGGCGGCACCGTCGCCGACGGCCGCCCCGTCGGTGGCCGGCTCTACCAGACGCCGTTTTCCGAGGGCGTGCGCCTCGACGCGGGCGTGCCCACGATGACCGTCGGCAACATCTCGTCGTGGTCGGACATCAACAGCGTCCTCGCCGCCGGCCGCGCCGATCTGTGCCTGATGGCGCGCATGCACCTCTACGACCCGTACTTCACCCGACACGCCGCTTACGAGCAGGGCGTCGCGCTCGCTTGGCCCGAGCAGTACGATCTTGCCCGCACCGTCACGCCGCACCGTAATAAATAATGATAAAATCGTCCGGGGCCCCGTGTCGGACTCGGACAAGGACGACAACGCAGCAGTCGCCGACACGATGACGTCGGGCGAGCATCCGGCGGCGACGCCGGGCGCTTCGCCGTCGGCGCCGATCGTCATCGAGACCGAGCGCTACGAATTGATCGAGCTGCTCGGCCGCGGCGGCATGGGCGAGGTGCACAAGGCCTACGATCCGCGCCTCGGCCGCTACGTCGCGCTCAAGGTCATGCGCCAGGCGACGCCCGAGCAGGCGGCGCGCCTGGTCTCCGAAGCGCGCGCGCAGGCCCGCGTCGAGCACGCGCACGTGTGCAAGGTCTACGGCGTCGGCGAATTGGCCAACAAGCTGCCGTTCATCGCGCTGCAGTTCATCGAGGGCAAGACGCTCTCGGCCGTCGCCAAGCAGATGACGCGCGAGGAGCGCATCGCCGTCATCCGCGACGTGGCCGACGCGCTCCACGCCGCGCATCGCCAGGGCCTGGTGCATCGCGACGTCAAGCCGTCCAACATCCTCGTCGAGCGCCACGAGACCGGCTGGCATGCCTACGTCACCGACTTCGGCATCGCGCGCGAGGTCGACGCGCCCGGGCTGACCAAGACCGGCGTCGTCACCGGCACGCCGCTCTACATGGCGCCCGAGCAGGCGCGCGGACAGACGAGCAAGATCGATCGCCGCACCGACGTCTATGGCCTCGGCGCGACCACGTACGAGCTTTTGTGCGGGCGGCGGCCGTTCGAAGGCGAGTCGACGCTCGACGTGATCTGGAAGCTCACCAACGAGGAGGTCGTGCCGCCGCGCGCGATCGATCCGTCGATCCCGGTCGATCTCGAGACCATCGTGATGAAGTGTCTCGAGAAGGAGCCCGAGCGCCGCTACGAATCGGCGCGCGCGCTCGCCGACGATCTGAAGGCGTGGGCCGACGGCGAGCCGATCCTGGCGCGGCGCTCGAGCCTCGGCTATCGCATCGTTCGGCGCGCGCGCAAGCACAAGGCGCTGGTGTCGACGGCGCTGGCGCTCGTCGTCGCCGGCGTGGTCGGCGGCATTTGGGCGGCGCACGCGCGCGCGCAGGCGGCCGAGCAGGCGCGCCTGGCCAACGAGTTCGGCCAGGAGGTCGAGCGCAACGACTCGCTCGCGCGCATCTCGGCGCTGTTGCCGCTGCACGATACGCGTAAAGAGCGCCAGATCATCGAAGCGCGCATGAAGGAGCTGGAGGCGCGCATCGCCGCGCTCGGCGACGCCGCCGAAGGTCCGGGCCGCTACGCGCTCGGTCGCGGCTATCTCGTGCTCGAGCGTCCGGCCGACGCGCGCCGCGAGCTCGAGCGTGCGTGGCGCGCCGGCTATCGCGCGCCCGAAGTGTCGTACGCGCTCGGGCTCGCGCTCGGCCAGCTCTATCAGCGCGCGCTCGCCGAGCTGCCGCCCGCCGACGACAGCGGCGCCGAGAAGGAGCGCCGCGCCGCGCTCGCGCGCGACCTGCGCCAACCGGCGCTCGCGTATCTCAAAGGCGCCGTCGGCGTGCGCTCGGAGGCGCCCGAGTACGTCGAGGGCTTGATCGCGCTGCACGAGCGGCGCTGGCAGGAGGCGCTCGACAAGGCGCGCGCCGCCGAGGAGCGCGTGGGCTGGATGTATCAGGCGCACACGCTCGAAGGCGACATTCGCTTGATGCTCGCCAAGGAGCGCTGGGTCGAAGGCGGGCCCGACGAGGCGCTGGCCGAGCTCGATCGCGCCGGCGAGGCCTATCAGCGCGCTGCCGGCATCGCGCGCTCGAGCGCCAGCGCGCTCACCGGGGATTGTCTGCGCTGGGTGATGGCCGCCGAGATCCTGAGCGAGCACGAGCGCTCGCCGGCAGCCGCCGTCGACGGCGCGATGGCCGCCTGCGGGCGCGCGCTGCAGGCGCTGCCCGGCGACGGCGAGCTCGCCGCCGACGAGGTCGACGCCTGGCGGCGACAGGCGCGCTATCAGTCGACGCACGACGGCGATCCGATCGCCGCCTGGCAAAAGGCCGAGCTCATCGGCCGGCAGGGCAAGGCGCTCGCGCCCAACAACGTGCGCCTCCTCGTCGCCGCCGGCTACATCGATCGCGATCGCGCGAGCTGGGAAGAGGACAACGGAAAAGATCCGCGCGCCGCCATCGAGCGCGCCATCGCCGCCGGCCGCGCGGCGCTCGAGCGCGATCCCAACGCGCACGAGGCCTATCACCTCATGTCCGACGCGTGGCTGGTGCGCGGCGATTGGGAAGCGGCGCACGGGCTCGATCCGCGCGCCTCCTACGAGACGACGTCGGAGATGGGGCAGCGCGCGTGGGCGCTGGCGGCGCAGGGGTTCAAGGTGCTCAACACCATCGGGCTCGGCTATCTGTCGCGCGGCATGTGGGAGGCGAACAACGGGCTCGATCCGCGCGCGGCGCTGCAGCAGGCGGTGACCACGATCGACAAGGTGGTGCGCGCCAATCCCAACGTCGACTACGGCTACAACAACTTGTGCGTGACGTTCCAGACGCTCGCCGAGTACGAGATCAAGCGCGGGCTCGACGCGTCGGCGACGATCGCGCGGGCGCTGCCGTCGTGCGAAAAGGCGGTGGTCATCGATCCCAACGACGCCTCGGTGATGCAGTCGCTCGCCTGCGTCGAGCTCGATCTCGCCGTGTGGCAGCGCGGGCAGGGGATCGATCCGGGGCCCGAGCTCGAGCGCACGCGCGCGACCTTGCGGCGATCGTTCGCGCTCACGCGCACCTTCGAGCTCGCCTGGTTCACGCTCGGCGAGAGCGAGCTCGTGGCTACGCGCTGGGCGGCCGATCACGGCGGCGCGGTGCAAGCGTCGTTCGACGCCGCGCGCGCCGCCTACACGCGCGCGGTCACGCTCAACGACGACGAGGCCGACGCGCTGCGCGGCCTGGCCGAGCTGCATCGCGTGCGCGCGGAGTGGAGCGCGGCGCGCCATCACGGCAGCGACAGCGACGTGCGCGACGGGCTCGACTTCGCGACGCGCGCGCTCAAGATCAATCCGCGCCACGCCACCGCGGCGCTCGAGACCGGCGCCTTGCACCTCGTGGCCGCGCGCGCGGCGTCGGGCGAGGCGCGCCGCCGCGCCGCCGAGGAGGCGCAACATTGGCTGCACGACGCGCTCGGCTTCGACGGCAACCTCGAGCGCGAGGCGCGCCCGCTCGTCGCCGAAGCCGACAAGCTCGCTCGTACCTCGCCGCAGTGATTTTGAAGCTCGGGACGGCGCGAAAACGCTGCGACTGCTGCCGAGAACGAGGCGCGGTCAGACCTACTGCAGCGGCGGCGGCGGCGCCCAGAAGGCGCTCATGTTGTCGGTCGTCGGATCCTGCTCGGGCAGCCAATAGGGCACGCTCGACGGATCGACGCCCATTCCCAGCTTCGACTTGTCGATCGCCGTCACCCACATCTGCCGTCGCTGGGTTCCCTTGGTGCCGGCTTGCGCGTTGCCGTAGTCGCGCACGCTGTAGAAGACCATCCACAGATAGCCGCCCGAATCGTAGGGGCTGAAGCAGGGCAGGTAGCAGTCGAGCTGCGCCGCGCAGGCGTTGTCGAGCCGCACCGGCGCGCCGCCCGCGCGGTTGACGAGGAAGAGCGCGCCCGGGAACACCGTCTCGACGGGGGGCGTGCCGATGGCGTTGCGCCCGCGCGAGTTGGTGCCGGCGGCGAACGCGATCCATTGCGAGTCGGGCGAGAAGCTGGGCCACGACGGCGCCTTGAGCTGCGGATCGCTCGCTTGCGCCACCAGCGTCGACGGCGCCGCGAAGGTATCGCCCGCCGACGCGGCGATGGTCATGAGGTTGCCGCTCACGTAATCGACCGCCCAGCTCGCGGTCGTGTCGGTGACATTGACGTAGGCGAGGAGCGTGCCGTCGGGAGACCAGGTCGGATGCGCCGCCATCGTCGCCGGCAGCGGCGTGCCTTGCGTCGGCAGGACCATCCCCGTCGCCGGATCGACGAGCTTGAGCGAGAGCCCGTCGTTGATGAGGAGGCGCGACCCGTCGGCGTTGAAGGTCGAGAACAGCGAGTTGTAGCTGTTGACCGGCGCCAGCGTCGGCGCCGGATTGCCCATCATCACGTTCGGGTTGGTCAGATCGAACACCGCGCCCGAGAGGCCGCCGCCCCACAATTCGCCGGCGAGATAGCGCCCGTCGTGGCTGATGGCGTGGCAGGCGACGCAGTGATTGGTCGCGTCGGCCGGATTCGGCGGCGGATTGGGAATGGCGAGGTTGCGCCCGCTGCCGTCGATGCGCTGCATCTTGCCTTCCGACAAGTCCCAATAATAGATGGCGCCCTCGACGTCGGCGCTGACCAGCGTCGTCGACACCGGGTTCGAGCCCTGCAGCCCGCTGGCGGCGTCCCAGTGGTCGACGGTGACGACGATCGGCGCCGCGCTCGCCGACGCGCCCAAGAGCGCCCAATCGGCGTCGCTCGGCTGATAGTCCCACTTGAAGGTCGCGTCGTAGACGACGATGGCCTCGACGGTGGCGCCGCCGGCGACGAGCTTGACGTGGAACAGGTCGCCCATCGTCGCCGTGCCTTCCCACTGCAGATCCGGGCTCGACACCGACGACGGCATGAGCGCGCCGTCGAGCGGATAGTCGATCTCGGGCGAGAGCGCGCCCGGCATCGCGGTGCCGCCGACCTTGCCCGGCGCATCCGGCGGCACGCCCGGCCCGAGCCGCACGTGATGCACCGTCACCGTCACGCCCGTCGAGCCGCTCACGCCGGCGGAGGTCGCGGTCACCATGCCGGTGCCGGCGGCGTTGCCGCTCGCGGTGAACTGCGCGCCGGCGAGCGCGCCGATGTGCTGCCCGCCGTCGTCGAGCGCGAAGGCGGCGTCGCCGAGCGGCTGCGTCGTGCCGTTGGCGTAGTGTCCGACGGCGGTGTAGCCGACCGGCGCGCCTGCGTTGCTGTCGTCGATGGCGACGGTGGCATTGGCCGGCTGCACCTCGATCGACGTCAGCGTCGTGCCTGCCGGCTTGCCGGCGCGGCCGCTCGACGGTCCGCAGCCGCCGATCCCGAGCGCGAATGTCGACGCGGCGAAGGCAACAAGTAAACGCATCATGAAACTATGAGTTGCGCGAATCGCGTCGGAGGTGCCAACTAAAATCGGCAGTGCGATCCGATTTTCTCGTCGGTAGCGCGCTCATGGAGGAGCACATGCGTGGATCATGGATGATCCAGTTTCTGCTGGCCGCGTCGACGGCGGCGACGGCCTCGGCGGCCACGCTCGCGGTCGGCCCCGGCCAGCCCTACGCCGCGCCGTGCGCCGCCATCGCCGCGGCGCAAGCGGGCGATCGCATCGAGATCGACGCCGCCGGCAGCTACCAAGGCGACGTCTGTGGTTGGACCACCAACGGGCTCACCATCGTCGGCGTCCACGGCCGTCCGCTCATCGACGCCAACGGGATGAACGCGCAAGGCAAGGCCACCTGGGTCATCACCGGCGACGACACCACCGTCGAGAACGTGGAGATGAGCGGCGCCACCGTCCCCGACAACAACGGCGCCGCCATCCGCCAGGAGGGCGCCAACCTCACCGTTCTCGGCTGCTACTTCCACGACAACCAGGACGGCATCCTCGCCGGCGACAAGACCGGCTCCACCATCACCATCCAAGCCACCGAGTTCGCGCACAACGGCGCCGGCGACGGGCAGACCCACAACCTGTACATCAACCACGTCGACAAGCTGATCTTCGAGTGGAACTACTCGCACGACGCTGTCGTCGGCCACCTCTTGAAGACGCGCGCGCTCGTGTCCGACATTCGCTACAACCGCTTGAGCGACGAGATGGGCAGCGCCAGCTACGAGATCAACGTGCCCAACGCAGGCACCACGATGATCGTCGGCAACCTGATCGAGCAGGGCCCGAACACGCAGAACTCGGCGATCATCGACTACGGATCGGAGCCGATGGGCTTCAACGCGACGCAGGACCTCTACGTGGTCAACAACACGGTCGTCAACGATCGCGACGCCGGCGGCACGTTCGTGCAGATCGCCGCGATGGTGACGACGCCGGCGATTCTGACCAACAACGTCTTCGTCGGCGGCGGCACCGTGTCGACGCAAGCGAGCGCGGTGCAGACGACCAACTTCACCGGC
>DASXOU010000512.1:0-9052 GCA_036494045.1 Polyangia bacterium
AACAAGATCATCACCGAGCAGTCGTACGACGCGCTCATCAAGAAGATGAAGTCGAAGCTCAAGGACGGCGAGTAGCCGACGTGCGCGCGGGCGCGAGGCGCTTGAGCGCGCTGTTGCCGCTGGCGATCTTCGCCGGCGGCTGCACCGAGACGCATACGTCGGTGCTGCCCTACCCGATTCCGCTCGAGACCTCGGGCGACGGCGGCGGGCTCGTCGCCATGGCCGCGGTCGGCGACGGCGGCGTGCCCTTTCCCGTCGAGGTCGACACCGGGACCGTCCTGACCACGTTCGACGACGGCAGCGGCAACGTGCGCGCGCTGACGACCGACTTCACGATGTTCGGCGTCGACGGCAGCGGCAACGCCATTCCGCGCCTCACCATCAGCGACGTGCAGATCTTCGACGGGCCGCTCGGCAACCTCGGCGTCGGCGACGCGGCCATGCGCATGGGCGGCATCATCGCCGGCGACAACTTGTCGCGCTTCGCCGTCGGCTTCGACTTTCGCGGCGCGGCGCCGACGATGACGCTGACCGAGAAGCTGACCGCGTGCGACTGCGCGCTGGCGCCGTCGTGCAAGCGGCAGGACGTCTGCTACGCGGTGTTGCCGTTCACGCTCGCCGGCGGGCAGGACACGACCCTGCAGGGACAGACGCGCATCGTCGTCGGGCAGAACCAATATACGTATCCGCCGACGCGGGTGCTGCTCGAGGCGTGCCTGGAGCCGATGCCCGATCCGGTGCTGACCGAGGCGTGCGTGGCGCCGGGCGGCAGCTGCCCGTCCAATCCAGCGTACCTGCCGTCGGGGCTCGACGTGCAGCTGGTGGTCGCGTCGGGATTTCCCGGCATGGCGCTGTCGGCCAACGCGTACGATCGCTTGCGCGGCGCCGGCGCGGCCGAGGCGCTGCTGGCCGGCCCCTTGACCACGCTGCACCTCGTCGATCCGGCCGACGAAGGGCCGAACGGCGCCGGAGTGCAGGTAGCGGCGGCCTCGCTCGGGCGCGCGCCGGCGACGGGCGACGCGGGCGCCTCGCCGCTGGCGCTGGTGTCGGGCAAGGAGCCGTTCTTCGGTCCGTGCGCGTCGCTGGCGCGGTCGCGGCGGATTCGGCGCGCCTACATCGCGGAGACGCCCGAGGACGGCGAATTCGAGGTCAAGCACAAGGGACAGTGCGCGGGCGAGCACTGTTGCCTGCTCGATCAGGCGCGGCAGGACGCGTGCGCGGGGGCCGGCGGCGATTACGTCACCGAGTGCCTGGCGTCGTTCAGCCGCGATACGCGATGCAACGACTCGTCGGCGGATACGCCCGCCGCCGCGGTGGTCGAGCTGAAGTCGCCGCTGCCGATCTACGTGATGCCCGACGTGACGCCGCTGCTCGTCGGCGTCAACGCCGACGTGCGCCCGACGATGGCGACGGTCGACGGCGTGATCGGCACCGCCGTGTTGCGGCAGCTCGTGGCCACGGTCGACTACCCGGGCAGCCGCTTCATCGCGCTGTGCGTGAACGAAGGCGACTGCGTGGCCTATCCGCGCCTGTCGCTGCCGTCGCCGTACGACTGCGGGTTCTGCGAGGGGCCGAAGGACCTGAAGTATTGTCCCGAGCTGATGGGGTTGCGGCCATGTCCGCCGGCGCCGTGAAGCTGCCGGCGCGCTTCCTGCTCGGCGCGAACTATTGGTCGCGCGCCGGTGGGCCGCGCATGTGGGAGCGCTTCGACGAGGCCATCGTGCGCGAGGAGCTGCGCGCCTTGAAGGCGATGGGGCTCGACACGCTGCGCGTGTTCGCGTTCGCGCCGACGATGATGCCCAATCCGCCCGCGCTCGACGACGGCCGGCTGGCGCTGATGGCGCGCTTCGCCGAGCTCGCGCACGAGGCCGGCTTGGCGCTGATGCCGACGCCGCTGGTCGGGCACATGTCGGGCGAGAACTACGGCTTTGTCGGGCAAGGCAGCCGCCCGCTCTATCGCGATCCCGAGCTGCGCGCGTGGCAGGCGACGCTCGTCGGCGGCGTGGTACGCACGCTCGCCGAAAAGCCGGCGGTGACGGCGTGGATCTTGTCGAACGAGATGCCGCTGTGGGCCGGCGCCGTCGGGCTCCAAAGCGGCGCGCCGGCCGACGACGTCGTCGACTGGGCGCGCGCGATGACCGCGGTCGTGCGCGACGCGGATGCGACGCGGCCGGTCGGCACCGGCGACGGCATGATGGCCGGCTGGCCGACGCGCGCGCTCGCCACCGACGGCGTCGTCGATTGGGTCGGGCCGCACGTCTACTACGGCGACGTCGATCCGCTGCGCCAGGCGTTCAACCTCGACTTCGTGCTGGCGCGCGCGCGTGCGTGCGGGCGGCCGGTCGTGCTCGAGGAGTTCGGCGCGTCGTCGACGCAAGCGGGCGAGGCCGAGCACGCCGGCTACGTGCGCGAGTCGGTGCTGACGTCGCTGGCGGCGGGCGCGTCGGGCGCGCTCGTGTGGTGCGCGAGCGACTTCGATCGGAACACGCTCGGCCTCGAGACGCCCTACTCGCACCACGCGTTCGAGCTCGGCTTCGGGCTTTTGCGCGCCGACGGCAGCGAGAAGCCGGTCGCCGGCGAGCTGCGGGCGCTGCGCGGGCTCGTCGACGCCATCGATTTTCCGTCGCTGACGCGGCCGCGCGCGCGCGTCGCCATCCTGGCCAGCGACTGGGTCGAGCGCGAGTTTCCGTTTTCGTGGGAGGACAAGAGCGATCTGCGGCGCGCGCTGCTGCAGTCGTTCGTGCTGGCGGCGCAGGCAGGCTTCGACGCCGACGTCCTCGGCGAGGATGACCCGCTCGAAGGTTACGCGCTCGTAATCGTGCCCTCGACGCAGAAGCTGCGCGTGCCCACCTGGCACGCGCTCGAAGCGGCCGCGCGCGCGGGCGCGACGATCTATTGGTCGTACTTCTCCGGCGAGAACGAGTTTCACCAGGGCGCGTGGTGCCCCAACTTCACGGCGCTCACCGGCCTCGTCCACCACCTGCGCTACGGCTGCTTCGATCTGCCCGGCGAGCGGCTGACCTGGAAGGGCCAGGCGGTCTTGTCGGTGCCGACGGGTCAGCAGCATCATCCGGCGCCGCAGTCGCTGGCGCGCCTGCCGATCGCGGCGGCCGCGCCCGGCGTCGAGTCGCTCGCCGTCGACGGCGACGGCAACCTCGCGCTCGCCGAGCATCGCCTCGGCAGCGGCCGCGTCGTCTTCGCGGCCCATCCGATCGAGCGCTACTTGATGGCGCGCCCCGACGGCTCGGCGCGCGACGCGCATCGCGTCTATCGCCTGCTCGCAGACGAAGCCGGCCTCGAGCCGGCCTACGAGACGCGCCATCCCGACGTGCAGGCGCGTGTCCTACATGCGGGCGCCGACGATCTCGTGATCGTGCAGCATCGCGGCTGGACGGCGACCGTCGACGACGCCAGCGAGCTGCCCGGCAGCGCCGAGCTGCTCTACGACCGCGGAAACCCAGCGCCCGATCGCTTCGGGCCCAAGGGTGCGCGGGTGTGGCGGGTGCGCGCCGTCCGCTGAGCGCCCTGGAATTTTCACGCGTCGCTAAAGTCACGAACGCACCTGCCGATGGAACAGGTGCATGCAAACCGTGCTCGTCGTCGATGACTCTCCGCTGATGCATCGCCTGCTCGCCGGACACCTCGGAGAAGAGGGCTGCGCCGTTCGCGGCGCGCTCAATCCCGAGGACGCCTTCGCCGAGGCGCGCGCCAACCCGCCCGACCTGATCCTGCTCGATCTGGTCATGGGCGGCGGCTGCGGCTACGAGCTCTTGCGCCGCCTCAAGGCCGAGCCGCGCACCGCCGACGTGCCGGTGATCGTGGTGTCGGGCACGAGCGACGTGCGCGGCAAGGTGCGCGCGTTCGACCTCGGCGCCATCGACTACGTGGTCAAGCCGTTCGACCGCGCCGAATTGCGCGCGCGCGTGCGCTCGGCGCTGCGGGTCAAGCGCTATCACGACCTTCTCGCCAACCGCTCGAGCATCGACGCGCTCACCGGCCTGTACAACCGCGCGTATCTCGAGCGCCGGCTCGACGAGGAGATCGCGGGCGCGCGGCGCTACAAGCGGCGCTTCGGGCTCGTACTCGTCGACGTCGACCACTTCAAGGAGGTCAACGACACCTACGGCCATCCGTGCGGCGATCGCGTGCTGGCGGCCGTGGCCGAGGTGCTGCAGACCTCGTTGCGCACGGGCGACGCCGCCTGCCGCTTCGGCGGCGAGGAGTTCGCGCTCCTGCTCGTCGAGAGCGGGCGCGAGGAGGCGGCGACGGTGGCGCTGCGCGTTCGCGAGCGCGTGGCCACGCTGCAGGTGATGGCCGGCGGGCAGCCGCTGTCGCGCACCGTCAGCCTCGGCGCGGCGACGAGCGACGACTTCCCGGCGCCTGTGCTGACGCGCGAGACGATCGTCGAAGCGGCCGATCGCGCGCTCTACGCCGCCAAGCATGGCGGGCGCAACCGCTTCTGCCTGGCGCCGCCGCGCGCCGCGATGGCCGCCTAGGGCTGGTTCTCGCTCTTCAGATCGGCGCCGAGCGCGGCCAGCGACGAGGCGAACGTGGGAAAGCTGGTGGCGATGTTGTGCGTGTCGACGACGATCGTCTCGCCGGCGGCGGCGAGCGCGCAGACGGCGCCGGCCATGGCGATGCGGTGATCGCCGTGGCTCTCGACGGTGCCGGCGCGCACGCCGCGTCCGCCGCGGATGGTCAGCCCGTCGGGATGCTCCTCGACGTCGACGCCGAGCGCGCGCAGCATCGCGGCGGTGGCGGCGATGCGATCGGACTCCTTGACGCGCAGCTCGGCGGCGTCGGCGATGCGCGTCTCGCCCTCGGCGTGCGCGGCGACGGCGGCGATGAGCGGCAGCTCGTCGATGGCGCGCACCGCCAGCTCGCCGGCGATGCGGATGCCGCGCAGGGCGCCGCCCGTGCACGAGAGATCGGCGACCGGCTCGCCGCCGACGAGGCGCTCGTCCGACACTTCGATGTGCGCGCCCATCGCGCGCAGCGCGTCGACCACGCCGGTGCGTGTCGGGTTGACGCCGACGCCGCGCACGACGACGCGGCTCCCCGCCACGATCGACGCCGCGCCGAGCAGGAACGCCGCCGATGACAGATCGCCGGGGACGACCAGGTCGCGCGCGATGAGCCGTCCGTCCCAGCCGCGCGGGTCGACGATGACGCCGAGCCCCTCGACGGTCAGCGGCGCGCCCATGTAGCCGAGCATGCGCTCGGTGTGATCGCGCGAGCGCTCGGGCTCGACGACGGTGGTGGCGCCGTCGGCCGCGAGCGCGGCGAGCACGATCGCCGACTTCACCTGCGCCGAGGCGACGCGCGATTCGTAGCGGATGCCGTGCAGGCGCGCCGGCGGCGGTGAAATCGCGAGCGGCGGATAGACCTCGCCCGCTTTTTTGCCGGCCGCGCCCACGATGCGCGCGCCCATTTGCGTCAGCGGCTCGACCACGCGCTTCATCGGCCGCGCGTGCAGGTAGCGATCGCCGACGAGTCGCGCGGCAAACGGCCGCGACGCCAGCAAGCCGGCCAAGAGACGCATGGAGGTCCCCGAGTTGCCGCAGTCGAGATCGCCGGCCGGCGCGCGCAGGCCATCGAGGCCGCGGCCGTCGACCTCGACGACGCCGGCGCTGACATCGCGGATGGCGACGCCGAGCGCGCGCAAGACGCCGATGGTCGAGCGGTTGTCCTCGCCGCCGGAGAGGCCGCGCACCGTCGAGCGCCCGTCCGCGAGCGCGGCGAAGAGCACGGCGCGATGGCCGATCGACTTGTCGCCCGGCACGGTCACGTCGCCGTCGAGCGGACGCGCCGGCCCGCGCACGCGCAGCGTCTCGACCGCGCTCACGGCTGCGCCGCCTTGCGCGCGCCGAGGCGCGACATCTGCTCGAGCCGCGTCACCAGCTGATCGACGCGCGACTCGGTCAAGCGATAGGCCACGTGCACCTCGTTCTCCTTGGCGACGACGACGAACGGATCGATGTACGGCTGCAGGCCGAGCAGCCGCACCGTCACCTGCGACTTGAGCTCGCCGGCGCGCTGCTTCATCGTCTTTTGCAACGTCTCCGCTTCGATGGGCCCGTGCGCGCCGGCGACGACGCCGACGTCGAAGCCGTCGCCGACGGCGAACGACAGAGCCAGCCAGTCGAGATCGGCGGCCGCGTCCCACTTCTCGGTGCGCAACCGCTCGCGCAGCGGCTGCGTCGGCACGATCGCCGCCATCAGCGCCGGCCGCCCCAGCTTCGCCGTCGGCGCGTGGCGGAGCGCCGCGCGCAATCGCTCGTCGACGCCACTTATGCGAAAGCCGTCGTCGTCCTTGTGGGCGACGTCGCAGACACGACGCACCAGAACGCGCGAGCCGTAAGCGAACACCGTCGGCGTGACCCGCGCCAGCGACTCGGCGGCGTTCTCCACGAGCGCGGCGCCGTGATAGTCGGACTCGACGCCGCCGTCGACGGTCGACCTCAGCTTGTCCCAATCGAGCGTCGCGCGGACCACCGTCACCGACGCGGCGTCGGGCGTCCCGACCTGGAAGAACGCGACGCCGATGGCGCTCACTTGCGCAAGCGGATCGTCGCCGAGCCGCGCCACGCGCTCACGACCGGCCGGCGGCAAGAGCGCGAGCAGGCGGCGCGCGGTCGGCCAGCTGTCGAGCTGCGCGACGTCGATGTCGACGACCGCGTCGGCGCCCGTGGGCAGAAGCGCGAGCACGTCCTCGCCGACGGGCCGATCGGTCGGCTTGGTCGGCGTCGGCAGCGATGGCGACGCGGTGCCGCAGCCGGCAGCGAGCAGCGCCATCATGACCGCGCGCTTCATCGCATCACGCGCGCGCGTCCATTGCGCGCGCGCGCCACCAGCGCCTCGATGGCCGCGGCGTCGCCAGCCGCGACCGCGCGCCGAAGCGCCGCCAACTCGCCGCCGAACGCGTCGATCGCCGAGAGCAGCGCCGAGCGATTGCCGAGGAAGATGTCGCGCCACATCGCCGGATCCGACGCCGCGATGCGCGTGGTGTCGGCGAAGCCGCCGCCCGACAGCCCCGCCACTTCGTCGGCGACCGTGCCCACCGCCGTCGCCAGCGCGAACGCGGCCGCGTGCGGCAGGTGGCTCACCCACGCCACCCTGCGATCGTGATCGGCGGGCGACATCTCGCGCGTGCGCGCGCCCGCCGCCG
The DNA here is from genome assembly GCA_036494045.1 of Polyangia bacterium. GTDB lineage: Bacteria > Myxococcota_A > Polyangia > Palsa-1104 > Palsa-1104 > JAQBQH01. Next base: position 7,169 of record DASXOU010000512.1, read on the forward strand.
TCCACATCGCCGCGCAGGCCGCGCGCGCCGCCGCCGCCGTGCGCGCCGTCGGCGTCAGGATCGCGAGCTTGCCGACAAACAGCGCAGCGTCGGCGGCAGCAGGCCCGCTCTTCTCGGTGCCGGCCATCGGATGCGCGCCGCAAAAGCGCGCCGCCTCGGGCAGCGCCCGCTCGGCAGCGGCAACCACGTCTTCCTTCGTCGAGCCCACGTCGGTCACGAGCGCCGCATGCCCGACGGCGCCGGCGATCGCCGCGCACAGCTCGGCGGTCGCGCCCACCGGCACTGCCAGCACCACCAGCGCCGCGCCACGCGCCGCCGTCGCCGCGTCGCCGGCGATCTCGTCGATGAGGCCGGCCGCGCGCGCCGCCTCGGCGTGGCCGCGATCGCGATCGAAGCCGACCACGCGCTCGATCATGCCCGCGGCGCGCAACGCCGCCATCAGCGAGCCGCCGACCATGCCGCAGCCGAGCAGCGCCGCGCGTGGGAAATTCACAAGGCGTCCTTGATCGCTTGCACCAGGCGCGCGTTCTCCGCGCCGGTGCCGACGGTGATGCGCAAGTGATGCGGCAGCCCGTAGCCGTTCATCGGCCGCACGATGACGCCGTTTCGCAGGAGCGCGCCGTAGAGCGCGCGCCCATCGCGCGCGCCGAGCCCGACCAGGATGAAGTTGGTCTGCGACGGATAGACCTCGAGCCCGAGGTTGGCCAGCGCCGTCGACACGCGCGGCAGCTCGGCCGCGTTTCCGGCGCGCGCGCGCGCCACGTGCGCCTCGTCGTCGAGCGCCGCCAGCGCCGCCGCCTGCGCCGTCGACGCCACGTTGAACGGCAGCCGGATGCGGTTGACGTAGTCGTTGAGCTCCGCCGACGCGATCATGTAGCCGACGCGCAATCCGGCCAGCCCGTAGATCTTGGAGAACGTGCGCAACGTCGCCATGCGCGCGCGCTTCGACAGGTATTCCCGCGCATCCGGATAATCGGTGGCCGCCGCAAATTCGAAATAGGCTTCGTCGACCACGAAGAGCACGCGCGGCGGCAGTTTGTCGACGAGCCGCTCGAACCCCGCGCGCGCCAGATATGCGCCGGTGGGATTATTGGGATTCGCAAAGAATACGATTTTCGTGCGCGGCGAAATCGCGCCGAGGATCGCGTCGACGTCGTAGGCCAGCGTCGGCGCCGTCGGCGCCTCGGCGAACGCGCGCCGGTTCTTCTGCGCCGCCAGCTTGTAGGCGATGAACGAATACTGCGGCGCCACCACCTCGTCGTCCTCGGCGCAGAAGGTCTGCACCAGGAGATCGATGATCTCGTTCGAGCCGGCGCCGACCAGGATCTGCGCCGCGCCGACGCCGTGGCGCGCCGCCAACTTGGTTCGTAATGCGAACGATCCGCCATCCGGATACAAGTTCGCCGTCGCCAATTGCGCCTGCGCCGCCGCCACGCCCAGCGGCGACGGTCCGTAGGGATTCTCGTTCGACGCCAGCTTGATGGCGCCGCCCGGCCCCCACAACACGCCGAGCTCGCGCTCGAGCTCCTCGATGGGCTTGCCCGGCTCGTACGGCGCGATGCGCGCGATCGCCGGCTCGACCAGCTGGTCCTCGTCGCCGCTCTTCGGTCCTGGCACGCTCACTCCTCCGGCGATCCGGCGCGCGGATACGAGCCGAGCACTTTTACGAACTCGCAGCGCGCCTGCAAGGCGGCGATCGCCGCTTTGACCAGCGGCTCCTCGGCGTGGCCGTCGACGTCGATGAAGAAGACATAGTCCCAGAGCTTCTTCCGCGACGGCCGCGACTCGATGCGCGACAGGTTCAGCCCCGCGTCGGCGAGCGGCTGCAGCACCTTGTAGAGCACGCCGGCGGCGTCCTTGAGCGAAAACAGGAGCGACGTCTTG
>DASXOU010000513.1:0-3596 GCA_036494045.1 Polyangia bacterium
GCGGCCGGTCTTCTTCACCGACTCGAGAATGGTCTCGGTGTCGAGCGGCAGAAGCGTACGCAGATCGATGATCTCGGGATCGAAGCCATCCGCCACCGCGCGCTCGGTTGCCTCGAGGCAGGTGTGCACCATCGCGCCGTAACAGAGGACCGTGAGCTGCTTGCCCTCGCGCACGACCTTGGCCTCGCCGAGCGGCACCGTGTAATCTCCCTCGGGAACCTCGCCCTTGGCGGCTCGATACACGCGCTTCGGCTCCATGAAGATCACCGGATCCTCGCCGCGCATCGCCGACAAGAGCAGGCCCTTGGCGTCGTACGGATTCGACGGAATCACCACCTTCAACCCCGGCGTATGCGCGAAATAGGCTTCCGGCGATTGCGAATGATAATGGCCGCCGCGAATACCGCCGCCATATGGCGTGCGAATCACGACGGGGCAGGGATATTGCCCGCCCGAGCGATAACGGAACTTCGCCAGCTCGTTTACGATCTGGTCATACGCGGGATAGATGAAATCCGCGAATTGGATCTCCGGCACGGGACGAAGCCCATAGAGCGCCATTCCAATCGCGCTGCCGATGATGCCGGCCTCGGCCAGCGGCGTGTCGAACACGCGATCGGGCCCGAACTCGTCGTACAGGCCCGTCGTGGCGCGAAACACGCCGCCGAACTTGCCGACGTCCTCGCCGAGCACGACCACGCGCGGATCGCGGCGCATCTCGATTCGCAATGCGTCGTTTACCGCCTGAATGATATTCCAAACCGGCATGGTCCTAGTGGCCTCCGTGCTGCGGCTTCGCGCGCGGCAATGACATCAATTCCGCCTTCTGCTCCTGCAGGTGCGGCGGAATGTCGCAGAACACATCGTCGAACAATGATTCCACCGGCGGGTTGCCGAGCTCGCCGGCGCGCTTGACCGCGGCCATGAGCTCCTCGGTGATCTCCGCCGAATACTTGTCGTGCAGCTCCTGGCTCCACAGCTTGCGCGTCTCGAGATGACGGCGCCAGCGCTCCAGCGGATCCTTGGCTTCCCACTCTTTGGGCTCCGACGGATCGCGATACACCGACGGATCGTCCGACGACGAGTGTCCGCCGCGGCGGTAGGTGACCGCTTCGATCAGCGTCGGCCCTTCGCCGGCGCGCGCGCGCGCCACCGCGTCCTCCATCACCGCGATGACGGCGAGGAGATCGTTTCCGTCGACGCGAATGCCCGGCATGCCGTAGGCGAACGCCTTGATGGCGATCGACTTGGCCGCCGTCTGCTTCGAGCCCGGCGTCGAGATCGCCCAGCCGTTGTTGCGGCAGAAGAAGATGCACGGCGCCTTGAATACGCCGGCGAAGTTGAGCCCGACGTGGAACTGTCCCGTCGACGCGGTGCCCTCGCCGAAGAAGACGAGCGCGAGGTCGTCCTTCTTCGAGATGCGCGCGCCCATCGCGACGCCGGCGGCCTGCGGGATCTGCGTGCCGACCGGCGACGAGATCGAGACGATGTTGAGCCAGTTCGCCGAATGGTGCACCGGCATCTGCCGGCCCTTGATCGGATCCTCGGCGTTGCCGTGGAGCTGGTTGACGTAGTCCTTGAGCGAGTAGCCGCGCCAGAAGAACACGCCCGGCTCGCGATACGACGGGAAGATCCAGTCGCTTTGGCGCAACGTGTAGGCGGCGCCGAAGTGCGTGGCTTCTTCGCCGAGCGACGACATCGCGAAGCCGAGCCGTCCCTGACGCTGCAGCTTCATCATGCGATCGTCGACGAGCCGCACCTGCAACATGCCGCGGTAGAGCTTGAGCGCGACCTCGTCGGGGATCTCGGGAGCGCGCGTGCCGGGCTTGATGGTGCCGTCGTCGGCGAGGATCGAAAACGGTTCGTCGTCGGCGCCGGGGATGGGGACCGGCTGGCCCTTTGCGAGCATAGGATTCTCCACGGGCTTCATCTTTATGAGCCGGGGCGGGATGTAACTGCTCCCATGTAATAAGTCAAGGTTGCAAGGGCGCAGAAGTATTGCGCAACGCGTTACTTGCAGTTAACGGCCGCGGGTCCGACCGCGCGCTCGGTTATCATGTGATCGATGTGTCGTCGCGCTGCGGTCGTCGCGTTGCTGCTGGCGGCGCGCGCGGCTGCGGCGGACGTCGCTGCGCCGAGCGGCGCGAAGGCGTGCGTGGCGTCGCTGACGGCGGCACGTGATTTTGCGGCGCGGCTCGACTCGGCGCTCGAGAAAGTGATGGTGCGCGCGGAGAAGAAGCGCGTCGTCGTCTACGGCGGCGAGTGCAATCGCGTGCAGATCGACGTGCACGCCGACGAGCGCGGACGCACGAATCGCGCCTGGCGCAAGAGCGGCAAGCGCGTGCAGCTGCTCCTCGAAGCCGGCGCCAACACCTGCGGTGAAGAGCGCGCCGAGGAGCGCGCGCACGGCGGCTTCGTCGCGTCGCTGATCACGCGCGCGGTGCCGGCGGCGATCGTCGATCGCTTCAAGCGCGCCGTCGATGAATGCCTCAGCGCGGGCGCAGGACCGAAATCCGCACGTCGCCTTGATCGGCGAGCGGCGCCACCTTGAGCCCGTCGGCGTTGCCGGTGTCGATGACGAGATCCTCGGGGCCCGGCTTGCCGTCCGGTTTGCCGTCGGGCCCGCGATCTTCGACGAGCGCGACGATGTGGTCCCACGCGCGCGGCAGATCGGCATAGCCCACGTAGTCGAGCGCGTACAGATCGCCGGGGCGCACCGGGCCGCTCACCTTCGGCAGCGCGTCGACGAGCTCGGCGACGCTGGTGTAGTCGATCTTCGAGCCGGTGCGGCGCAACGCCGCGACCAGGACATCCGCGCAATCGGCGCCGACGTAGCGCTCGGCTTGCGCGCGCGCGCCTTTGCCGGCGGAGCCGAACAGGTAGGGCACGTTGAAGTACGAGGTCAGCCAGCCGAGGAAGTCGTTGCCGCTGCGCACGCTGTAGCGGAACACGCGCGCCGTCAGCGTGCCGTCGGGCGCGTCCTCGGCGCCTGGCGTCGCCAGGGCGGCGTCGCCGAGGTGGATCGTCGCGGCGAGGTGCATGACGCCGAGCCCGGTCCACGGCTCGGCGCGCGCGGCGCTCGACGGCATCAGCGCACCCGCCGATGGTGCCGCGTCGCGAACCACACGTGTCGTGCCGTCGCCGGAAAGCGGCGTCTCGAAATATTCGAGGCGGTCGAAGCCGATCCATTTTCCATGATCGGGCCCGAGCACCACCGCGTTGGCGTACACCGGCGCCGACACGTTCGGCGCCGGCGTGGTCACATGCTGCGGCCTCGGCTCGACGGCGCGCCACTCGACGTGCGCGTCGCACGAGCGCCACGCCGTGTGTCCGCGCCGCTTGTCGTCGGAGAAGAGGACGCGCCGTCCGCCGAGGGTGCCGTTGGCCACGACGAATACTTCGATCGCTTCGCCGCGTCGCGCGTCGACTGCACGCGCGGTCCTGACGCTGCCCGCGACGCGCCCTTCGAGCCACGGCGCGCCGCGCACGCGACATTCGTTTGCGGCCGAGACGGACGACGCGGCGAGGACAAAGCACGCAAAAAGCGCAGCGCGCATATGATTTCGTATTACGGCGCTGGCGGGTAACAGCTTCCG
>DASXOU010000514.1:0-4947 GCA_036494045.1 Polyangia bacterium
CGACAAGGGCGCATTTCACATCAGCGGGCTGCCGGCGGGCCGCATCGTGGTCGCGGCCACGCATCCCGATTTTGCGCGCGGGGCGTCGGAGCCGCTCAGCGTCGCCGCCGGCGCCGAGGTGCACGTGACGGTGGTGCTCAGCCGCGGCGTCGAGGTGCGCGGGCGCGTCGTCGACGATCGCGGCGATGCGGTGGCCGGCGCCGAGCTGACCGGCGACGGCGCGGCGCTGGCGACCAGCGACGAGCACGGCGAGTGGACCATCGCGCATCTGGCGCGCGCGTTGACGCTGACGGTGCGCGCGCCCGGCTATCTGCCGGCGACGCGGGCGGTGGCGCCGTCGGAGCGCGGGCCGTTCGACGTGACGCTCAGGCGCGCCGAGGGCAAGCTCGCCGGCGAGGTGGTCGACGATCGCGGCGCGCCCGTGTCGGCGGCGCGCGTGGAGATCGTGGCGCCGCCGATGCCGGCGCGTTGGGTGACGACCGATCGCGGCGGACGCTTCTCCGCCGATGGGCTGGGCCCGGGGCCGTATCGCGTCGTGGTCACGCACGCGGACTTCGCGCCGGCGGCGTTCGACGCGGTGGCGCCGATGGACGATGCGCGCTTGCCGGTCGGGCCGGGCGGCGGCATCGACGGCGACGTGCGCGACGCGCGGCTGGGCGGCGTGCCCACAGGGTTGCGGCTCGAGCTGACGGCGGGCGGCAAGACGCAGCTCTTGCCGGTGCAGGGCGGGCGCTTCTCGGCGACGGCGCTGCCGGTCGGGCGCGCGACCCTGACGGCGGCGGCGCCGGGCTACGTGACGCTGGCGCGCGAGGTCGACGTGGTCGCGGGCGAGCGGCTGCACGACGTGACGGTGCGCGACGTGCGGCTCGAGCTCGAGCGCGGCGGCAGCGTCGTCGGGCGCGTGCGCGACGATCACGGCGACGCGGTGGCGGATGCGGCGGTCAGCGTCGGCGCGGCGCGCACGCGTAGCGATCGCGAGGGCAACTTTCGCGTCGACGGCGTGGCGCCCGGGCGCGTGCGCGTGACGGCGGAGAAGGGCGGCGCCACCGGCGCCGACGACGCCGAGGTCCGCGCCGGCGACGAATCGCGCGTCGAGCTGCGGCTGCGCTAGGCGCGCCCGTCGGTTTCGGGCGCCGCCGGTCGGCGCTGCGCGTGAACTCGTGGTCCCGCCGCGCCGACGCGACGCGGTTCACCCGGAGGTTGCGCGCGACCTGCTCGCGCGGCGCGGAGAAGGTCACGGATCGCGTGCATCCGAAAGGTGCGCAGGCGCACCAACCCAAGCGACGAGCGGTCGTCGAACCAGACCGTCAGCGCCGGGCCGGACGCGAGCTGCATTGTGTGCACATGGGGTGCTTCGTCGTGGGGCGCCGTGCCGGCGAGGGCGAGCGCCCGACCGTGCTCGTCGGCGAGCCGCACGCCGAGCGCGCGGCTGTCGGCGAGCAGCCGCTCGCAGATTCGGGCGCGCTCATCCATCGTCAGTGGTCGGTGCCGGGCTCGAGGTCGTCGTCGCTGAGCGGCAGCGTCGAGCCGGTGGTCGACTCTTCGCTCTCGTCGAAGGTGCGCGCGCCGCTGCCCTCGTCGCCGCCGCCGCCGGCGCGCGTCGCCTCCTCGTCGACGATGACGCTGTCGTCGAGGCTGGGCAGCGTGTCGCGCCGCCGCCGCTCGGGCGCGCGCTCGGTGGTCGTGCCGGCGCCGGTCGGATCCTCGTCGAGCTTGACCAGCGTCGGCGCTTGCGTGTCCTCGTCGCTCGGCGGCCGCAGATCTTCCTCGCGCACGATGATCTTGGTCTGCTGCTGCGACAACGGCTCTCGCACCAACTGTCGTTCCAATTGTCGTTCTGGCGGCAGGCTCAGGATCTGCGTGTTGGCCGCGTGCAGATCGGGCAGCGCCTTCATCTGCGTCTCCGCCTCGTGCAGCCCCGGCCGCGCCGGCGGCGCCATACTGCGATCGAGGATCTGCGTCGACAGCTCCGACAGCGGCGGCCGCTCCGGCGTCAGCGGCCGCGTCTCGCCCTGCGGCACCGGCTGATTGCGCGTGAGGATGCGCGTCTGCTCGGCGTGCAGATCGGCGCGCGGCCGCGTCTCGACGCGCGGAAAGTGGCCCGTGCCTGCCGCCGAGCCGCCCGTCGCCGCGGTGAACTGCGTGTAGGGCGCATCGGCGCCGAGCGCCTCGGCGATCAGGTTCTCGCCGACCTTCGACGGATCGGCGCCTTCGATCACGTACTCCTCGAGGAGGCGCAGCTCGCGCTCGATGTCGTCGGCGAACGTGGTGCGCATGTAGCGGCCGAAATGGCTGCGCCGAAAGCCGCCCTCGCGATAGGCGTCGAGAAACAGTCGCAGCGCCAGCGCCAGCTCGGCGCCCGACTGATAACGCTGCGAGCGCGAGCGCGACATCAGCTTGTTCAAGATCGCGTCGAGCTCCTCGGGCACGGTCGGCTCGACCTCGCGCGCGTTGCGCTTGCGCGCGTCGCGCACGGCGAAGATGAGCTCGACTTCCGTCGCGGCCGCGAACGGCGCCGCCAGCGTCAGCATCTCGTACATGACGGTGCCGAGCGAGAACAGGTCGGAGCGATGGTCGAGCTTGCGCCCCATCGCCTGCTCCGGCGACATGTACTTGACCTTGCCCTTGATGACGCCGGTCTTGGTCTGCACGCGCGTCGTCGTCGCCTTGGCGATGCCGAAGTCGCACAGCTTGACCTCGCCGCGATACGAGAGCAGCACGTTCGACGGCGAGACGTCGCGATGCACGATGTGCAGTGGCCGTCCGGCGCCGTCCTTCTGCGTGTGCGCCGCGTGCAGCGCGTGCGCCACCTCCATGCCGATGTAGGCGACGTGCTCGGGCGGAATCGGCTTCTGCTGCGCGCGGTGGCGATCGAGCAGCGTGCGCACGTCCTTGCCGTCGACGTACTCCATGGCGATGAAGTACTCGTCGCCCGCCGAGCTGTGGTCGACGGCGAACTCGTAGACGCGCGCGATGTTCTCGTGCGAAAGGGTCGCGGTGATCTTGGCTTCGTCGACGAGCATGCGCAGAAAATCCTCGTCGACGGTGAGGTGATTGAGGACCCGCTTGACGGCGACGAGGTGCGCGCGCCCTTCGGCGTCGAAGGTCTTGGCGCGAAAGATCTCGGCCATGCCGCCGAACGCGATGCGATCGAGCAGTTGATAGCGGCCTAGCTGTTGCGCGAACGGCATGGTTGAATGAGGCCCGGGGCTCGATCGTACAATCAGAGGCCGAGGTGTGTAAATGAAGAAGCTCGTCGCAGTGTTGGCAGTGTTCGTCGCGCCCGCCGTGTTGGCGCAGGGCCAGCCTCACAACCCACCGCCGGCCGGAGCGGCGTACGTGCTCAAGGTCGATGCGCCGCCGGCGAAGAAGGGGCAGAAAGCGGTTGCCAAGGTGCACATCACGCCGGCGGCCGGCTATCACATGAACAAGGAATATCCGACGTCGCTGGTGCTGAGCGCGGTGCCGTCCGGCGTCACGGTCGACAAGATGAAGTGGACCATGAAGGACGCGGCCAAGTGGGAAGAGACCGAGGGCGAGTTCGACATCGCCTACACCGCCGCCGAAGCGGGCAAGAAGACCATGGCCGGCGAGATCAAGTTCGCGGTGTGCAGCGCGACCACGTGCGATCCGAAGAAGTCGAGCGTGAGCTTCGAGATCGACGTGAAATGAAGTGCTAACATAGGGGCATGACGCCCGACGATGGTGAGCCCAACAAGGACTCGCTCGCGCAGATCGGTCAAGAAGTCCGCGACAGCTACACGCGCAACAAGCGCGTCATGTCGTTCGACGAGTTCTTCCAGCTCTTCCTCACCCGCCCCGAGCAGTACGCGCGCAATGTCGCGCAGTACCTGAAAGACGTCTTCGATCACTTCGGCAGCGAGGAGGTCAAGACGCCGCGCGGCACCTTCACGCGCTGGAAGCTGTTCGACCTGCCCTTCGACGGCGGGCGCGATCGGCTCATCGGGCAGGAGGAGGTGCAGGCGCGCGTCTATCGCGTGATCTCGAACTTCGTGCGCGAAGGCACGGTCAACAAGCTCGTGCTCTTGCACGGGCCCAACGGCGCGGCGAAGTCGACGTTCGTCAGCTGCATCGTGCGCGCGCTCGAGTTCTACTCGACGCTCGACGAAGGCGCGCTCTATCGCTTCAACTGGATCTTTCCCTCGCAGAAGCTGCAAAAGGGCGGGCTCGGCTTCGGCGGCGGTTTTCCCACCGGCGTTCCCGGCAGCTACGAAGGGCGCGGCGACACGTTCGCGTATCTCGACGAGGACATGGTCGACGCCAAGCTGGTCGACGAGCTGCGCGACAATCCGCTGCTGCTCATTCCGTCGAAGCGGCGGCAGCAGATCCTCGACGAGAAATTGCGCGGCAAGCCGTTCGATCCGTCGGACTACATCCGCTTCGGCGATTTGGGACACAAGAACAAGCAGATCTTCGAGGCGCTGCTCGTCGCCTATAAGGGCGACTACCTGAAGGTGCTGCGCCACGTGCAGGTCGAGCGCTTCTACATCGCGCGCCGCTATCGGCAGGCTGCCGTCACCGTCGAGCCGCAGCTGGCCGTCGACGCGCAGGCGCGGCAGTTGACGATGGATCGCTCGCTCGGCGCGCTGCCGACGGCGCTGCAGTCGATGGCGCTCTACGAATATTCGGGCGAGCTCGTCGACGGCAACCGCGGGCTCATCGAGTACTCCGATCTTCTGAAGCGCCCGCTCGAGGCGTACAAGTATCTCCTCGGCACCGTCGAGCACGCCGAAGTCGCCGTGCAGAACACCATCGTCTTCTGCGACGAATTCTTCATCGGCTCGTCGAACGAGTCGCACCTCGCCGTGTTCAAGGAGGTGCCCGAGTTCCAGTCGTTCAAGGGGCGGCTCGAGCTCATTCGCGTGCCGTACATCCTCGACTACGAGCAGGAGCGCAAGATCTACGAGGAGCAGATCCGCGACGGCG
>DASXOU010000515.1:0-5479 GCA_036494045.1 Polyangia bacterium
CGCCGACGGCCGCTCTTGCCGCCACACGAAGTAATGCGGCCCGCACGCCGTCGCTGCCAACGCGAGGGCCAAAACGATCTTCATGCGCCGACCCTAACCCGTCGGCAGCACAGCAGCCAATATCACCGTGGCGGAGGCGGCTCGCCGACGCCGGGATGGGCCGCGATCGGTTCGGCGCGCAGATTGATCGGCCAGCCCAGCCACAAGAGCCCGCCGCCGCCGAGCGCGAGAGCGGCGCCCGGAAGGCCGATCAGGCGCGCGAGAGCCTGATCGATGCCTAGCGAATCGCGATCCTCGGCGAACGCGATCGCCAAGGTGGCAAAGGCTGTTTGGTAGCGAAAGCGCCCCGATACGCGTCGGACACCGTCGCGGCGCGTGTGCCACGTCCGCAGGTCCCCGTCGCGGATGGCGACCGCGGTGTCATCGCCCACTCGTCGCGCCGCGACCCAGCCGGTTCCAGCCGCAGCATCCGGACGCACCCAGTAGTCGGAGCCGCACGCCTGCGCGACCAGGGCGAGCGCGAGCGCCGTCAGCCGCACCGTCCTCACGCGATCTTGAGGAGCTCTTTGACCTTGGCGATGACCTGCGGCGCCTGAATGGGCTTGGTGATGTACGCGTTGGCGCCGAGCGCGAGCGCGCGCTGCCGATCTTCCTCGGCCCCTTCGGTGGTGATGATGATGATGGGGATGGCCTTGAGCGCCTCGTCGGTGCGCACGCGCTTGACCAGCTTGAGCCCGTCCATGATGGGCATATTGATGTCGGTGAGGATGATGTCGAGCTTCGACGCCGCCAGCTTGCGCAGCGCATCGACGCCGTCGTCCGCCTCCAGCACCTCGAGCCCGCGGATGCGGCGCAGCGCGAACACGATGAGCTGCCGCATCGTCGGAGAATCTTCGACCACCAGCGCGATTGCCATGGCTCTCTCTAGACCTGATCCGCGGCGGCCCACAGGTGCGGCGCGCGCCCCTTGAGCTCGGTCGCCAACCACGCGCCCTGCAGCGCCGACGCCGCGTGGGCGGCCAATAGGTTGAACAGCTCGTAGTCGACGTCGGCGAGCGCGGTCTTCTGCGACAGAAGATCCCAGATGATGATCACGCCGACGACGCGCTCGCGGATCTTGAGCGGCACCACGATCACCGGCCGATCTAGGTGCGCCAGATCGGCGCGCGCGCGCAGCCGCTCGCCGTCGATGTAGTGGTGCCCGCTTTTGATGACCTCGCCGACGCGCCCCTCGCCTACCGGCCCCTCGGGCACGCGCGCGCGCTCGACGCCTTCGGCCGCCAGCGTGCGCAGCTTTCCGTGGTCGTCGTCGACGAGCTGGATGGCGAAGGTCTTGGCGCCGACGAAGTTGAGCAGGATCTCGAGGATGATCTGCGTCAGCTCGCGCAGCTCCATCGTCGAGTGCAGCTGGAACGACGCCACGTACAGGTTGGCGAGGTTGTTATTTTCGCGCTCGATGTCGTGGTAGCGATCGTAGATGTCGCGGTTGAGCTTCTCGACGCCGGCGAAGCGCGATAGCAGCGCCTCGCGCTCCTGCTCGAGCTGCTCGATGCGCGCCACCAGCTCGCGCAGCGCGCCCGCGCCGGCGCTCGGCGTCGCCGCCTGCGCCGTCGAGGCCAGCGCGCGCCGCTCCTCCTCGAGCTGAACCACGCGGAAGCGCAGCTTCTCGTTCTCGTGCATCAGCTCTTCGGTGAATTCGGCGCCGCGCTTGAAGAAGGTCTCGATGAACTCGCGCTTCGACTCGACCAGGTCGAGCTCCGGCAGGGTCGGCTTGTCGTCCGGTTTCGACATTCGCGTCCGGCGATGATATCAGAACTACCGTTTGAGCGCGAAGCGTGCGATCAGCTCGGGGATGTTGCCGAGCGCGATCACGTCGTCTACGGCGCCGGTGGCGATCGCCTCCTGCGGCATGCCGAAGATGACCGCGGTCTCGGGCGCCTCGGCGACGGTGCGCCCGCCCGCCGCCTTGACCGCCTTGATGCCGCGCCCGCCGTCGCCGCCCATGCCGGTCAAGACGATCGCGCATAGATCGCCGTGCATCGCCTCGGCGCAGCTCGAGAGCATGCGGTCCACCGACGGCACGTAGCGATCTTCGGGCCGCTGCTCGACGATGGCGACCTTGAGCGCTGCGCCCTCGCGCTTGACCACGAGCGAGCCGCCGCCCGGCGCCACCAGCACGCAGCCGGTCGAGATCGCGTCGCCCTCCTCCGCTTCGCGCACGTGCCACGGCGTCGTGCGATCGAGCCGCTCGGCGAACGCCTTGGTGAACTTGGCCGGCATGTGCTGCGTGATGACGATGCCGAGCGGCAGCGTCGGCTCGAGGTTGACCAGGATGCGATTGATCGCCGGCGGCCCGCCCGTCGACGCGCCGATGGCGATGAGCCGCGGCGGCGCGATGCCCTCCTTCCGCGACGGCGGCGGCACGACCGGCGACGGCGGCGGCGAGAACGCGCCCGACATGGTGCCCGCCTGGCGCGTGCGCGCCGCGCGATCGACGAGGTTCACCATGCGCAGCTGCGTCACCATGCGCACCTTTTGGATCAGCTCCTCCTCGATGTTGCGCAGCTCGGGCGTGATCGTGCGCGACGGCTTGGCGACGAAGTCGAGCGCGCCCAGCTCGAGCGCCTTGAACACGTTCTCGCGCGTCGCGTAGCCGGAGATGACGAGGACCGGCGTCGGCTGCCGCGCCATGAGCAGGCGCAAGAACGAGAAGCCGTCCATCTTCGGCATCTCGAGGTCGAGCGTGATGACGTCGGGCTGCAGCTGAAACGCCATCTTCAGCCCCTCTTCGCCGTCGCCGGCACGCCCCACGACCTGAAAACCGGCCACGCCCTCGAGCATGGCGGTGATGGTCTGGCGGTTGAACGCGCTGTCGTCGACGACCAGGATTCGAATGGGCTTTTTGTCATCCATGAAGGGGCTTTCTGTAGACCATGTCGTTCTTCAAGTGCACGAGGTCGAACGCCGTCGACAGATTGATCAGCGACTCGGAGTGGCCAAGCAACAAATATCCCCCCTTCACCAGCTTGGCGTGCAAGGTCGCGATCACCTTCTTGCGCGAGGCGGTATCGAAGTAGATGAGCACGTTGCGGCAGAAGACGACGTCGACGTCGCCGACCAGCCGCATCATCTGCTCGTCGATGAGGTTGATCTGGCCGAAGCTGACGAGCGCGCGCACCTCGTCGCGCACCTGCTGCTTGCCGTCGACCTCGCGGAAATAGCGGCGCACCAGTTTCTCGTCGGTGGCGCGAAACGAGTTGCGGCCGTAGGCGCCGCGCCGCGCCGTCTGCAGGCAGCGGCGCGAGATGTCGTTGCCGAAGACGCGCACGTCCCAATCGTCGAAGAGCGCGGTCTCCTGGATCAGGATGGCGATGGTGTACGCCTCTTCGCCCGAGGCGCAGCCGGCCGACCAGACGCTGAGGCGCTTGCCGCGCGGGCGCTTGTCGTAGAGCTCGGGCAGGATCTCGTTCTTGAAGGCGTCGAGCTGATAATTCTCGCGGAAAAAGTAGGTCTCGTTGGTGGTGACGCGATCGACGATCTCTTCCAGCTCGAGCTTGCGCGCCTGCGGATCGCACGAGCGGAGGTAGCGGTAATATTCGGCGAAGTCGACGAGCGCGAGCGCCTCCAGGCGCGGCTGCAAGCGACGATGCACGATGTACGCGTTGTCTTCCGAGAAAAAGATGCCGCAATATTCGTAGATGAGATCGCGGAGCAGGCGAAAGATCTCCGCGGGCAGGCGGCGCTCACCGACGGCGGCGACCATCACCTCTCACCTCGGGCGCCGGCCAGCGCCGACTCGATCGCCGAGAGCACCAGCGGATCCTGCTCGTGCGCGCGGCGCGCCCACAGCTGCGCGACGGCGCCGTGATCGGCCAGCGCCAGCACCGCCTGGCGGCGCACGTCCCAGCGCGCGTCGGCGAGCGCGCGCTCGAGCGCGGCCTGCGCGTTGCGCTTGACGTCGTCGGGCGAGGTCGACGCGCGCAGGCCGAGCGCGCGCGCCGCCGCCTTGACCGTCTCGGCGTCGAGCGAGCCGAGCGCGAAGATGAAGCGGTCGTCGTCGGCGCGATCGTCGAGGCGCGCCAACGCCTCCAGCGCCGGCACCGCCGCCGCCGGATCGCGCGAATCGGCCACGCGACGGAGCAGCACGCGCACGACGGCGTGCTCACCGGCGACGAGCCCGAGCGCGCGTGACGCCGACGCGCGCACCAGCGGCTCGCCCTCGAGCGCGCAGCGCGCCAGCGCCTCGGCGGCCGGCTCGGCGCGATGCGCCCCGAGCGCGCGCGCCGCCGACGCGCGCACGTCGACCGATTCGTCGGCGAGCGCGAACGTCAGCGCCTCGTCGACGTCGGTCGACGGCGGCAGCTGCGCCAGCGCCTCGGCCGCGGCGCGCCGCACCGCCGACGAATCGCCGCCGAGCGCCTGCTTCAGGAACGGCGCGTCGTCGGCGCGCCCGCAGGCGCCGAGCGCGCGACACAGGTAGGGCGCATCGGCCGCGCCGAGCCCGCGCGACTGCACGAGCACGCGCACCTCGTCGTAGTGGCGCGCGCCCAGCCGCCCGAGCGCATCGGCCGCCGCGTGCGCGACCGCCTCTTCGCGCCCGAGCGCGCGCAACAAGGGAGCGAGCGCCTCGCGATCGCCCACTTCGCCGAGCGCGCCCGCCGCCGCCGCCGCCGCTTCCGCCGCTTCGTCGTCGAGCGCCTCGGCCAAGAGCGCCTGCACGCGCGGATCCGACGCCGCCGGCCCCAAACGCGGCAACAGCGCATAGGCGTCGGCGCGCAATTCGCTCTCGAGATCGGGCGCGCACGCCGCCAGCGTCTCCGCCGCCGGCGCGCCGATCATCGTCAGCGCCTGCATCGCCGCGTCGCGCAGATCGCGGTCGCCGAGCGCGAGCACCAGCGGGCGGGCCGCCTCGGGCCGCTTGAACAGGCCGAGCAGCAGCGCCGCGTCCTTCTGCGTCCCCAGCGTGGCTTCGAGCAGCGCGCCGGTCAGCGCCGGCAGCGCCTGCCGATGCGACGCCACCTCCGCCGCCACCGCCTCGCGCCCGACGGGATCGAGCCGCCGATAGAGCTCGGCGATGGCGCGGATGGCCGCGTCGCGCGTCGAGCGCGCCGGATCCTCGAGCGCCGCACCGACGATGCCGAGCACGGGCAAGGCGCCGGTGCGCCCGAGCGCCTCGAGCGTGGCCGCGCGCAAGGTCGGCTTGGCCAAGAGCGGCTCGAGCGTGCCGATGGGCAAGGAAGCACCCAGCCGATTGAGCCCCTCGAGCGCCGCCTGCGACAAGAGCAACTCGCCGCGCGACAGCGCCGCTTGCAACGCCGCGCGCGCCGCCGAGCCGCCGATGTGCCCGAGCGCCTCCGCCGCGGCGAAGCGCACGTTGGCATCCTCGTCGTCGATGAGCGGCGCCAGCGCCGGCCCGCCGCGTAGATCGCCGATGAGCCCGAGCGCGTCGGCGATGAGCTTGCGATGCTCGGGCTTGGCG
>DASXOU010000516.1:0-2350 GCA_036494045.1 Polyangia bacterium
TCTGGATTGAGCAGCTAGCCCAGCTGCGGAGGCCATTCCCCCTCGCCGAGCATCGCCTCGCAGTCGGACTGGAACTCGGGATCGCGGAAACGATCGCGCGCGCGCTCGATCGCCGAGCGCACCGTCTCGTCGTCGCGCTGCCGCGCGCCGAGCAGCCAGGCCATGCCGCGCGCGGCGATGAAGTCGGTGGTGCCGGGCAGCTCCGCGCACAAGGTGTCGACGAGAAACTCGCGATCGCCGTCGGAAAGGAGCGTCTCGGCGCGGGCGCCGTGCTGCAGTGAGCGGAACGCCGCCTCGGCCACGTCGCCGACGAACGCGCGCAGCGCGGTGACCCCGACGTTGGGCGCCTCGCGCCGCAGCGTCGCGATCCACGCCGCGAACAGCGCCGGCGCGCCCTCGGGCACGTGCGGCTCGTGCAGGTACGCCTGCGGGCTGGCGTGCGCCAGCATCGCGTCGTCGGCGACGGCGGCGGCGAGCGCCGGCACGCGATCGGCGACCAGCGCCGCCGCCGCGCGCGCGATCGCGCCGGGCGAGCCGCCGAGGCGCGTCGCCAGCGCCTCGAGCTCGTCGGCGGCGTCGCGCGCGTGCAGGCGCACGAGCCCAAAGATCGCCTGCAGCGTGACGATGCCCTGGATCTCGTGGCCGCCGCGACGCACGATCCGGCGCAAGCGCGCGATCGCCGCCTCGCGAGCGCCGCAGCGCAGGATCGCCTCCAGCATCGCCAGGCTGCGCGGCGGCCCGTCGGCGTCGAGCTCGGCGCGCAGTTCGGCGACCGAAACAACTTGCGCGCGCCCACGCACCATCACCGTCACCGGCTCGAGCGCCATCAGCGTCCGCCGAGCGCGCGTGCACGTCGTCGCAGCGAATCGGGCGGCTTGCGCGCCAGCTCGTCGAGCACCTTCTGATCGGCGTCCTTCTTGGCGACGCGCAAGCAGCCGACGAGGTCGAGCCGATCGGCGAGCGACACGCTCTCGTCCATCGCCAGCGCGCGCAAGCGTGCCCGCGCCGCCGGCCCCAGCTTGCCCGCCCGCTGCTCCGCCGGCGTCGGCTTGCCCGGCGCGATCACCGGCACGTCGCGGCACAACGACGCGCCCGCCGCCGCCGCCACCTCGGCGACCGTGTCTTTCGCCAGCGCCTCCTCGAGCGGCTTGTCGCCCGCGCTCGCGCCCGCGAGCGCCTCGGCCGCCGCGCGCCGCACCGCCGCGTCGCCGTCGCCGAGCAGCGCCGCCAGGCTCTTGTCGTCGAGCCGCGTGACCCCGCGTAGCGCGGCGGCCGCTTCGATCGTGGTCACGCGCAACGCCGGCTTCAGCGTCGCCGTCGCCGCCATCGCCAAGAGCTCGTGCGCCGCGCGCGCCGGCACGTCAGCCGGCATCTCGTCGAGCGTCTTGCGCTCCGGCGTCATGCTCTCGGCGATGCGCCGCGCCGCCTCGGCCGCGCGCGTCGCCACCTCGTCGTCGCCGTCGCCGATGAGCTGCGCCAGCTCGGGCAAGACCGACCACGCGTCGGCGACGAGCGGCAGCGCGCGCAACGCCGCCAGCCGCTCGGCCGGCTTTCCGTGCGCGGCCCACGCCTCGAGCCGCACGGCGCCGACGCGCGTCGCGACGCGCTCGATCTCCACGTCATCGCCGCCGCGCACCGCGGTCACGAGATCGCCCGGCGTCGGCAGCTTCAAGAGCGCGCCCGGCACCGCCAGCCACACGACGAGAAGGAGGCTCACTTCAAGCTGACGGTCGTGCGCGCGTAGACTTCTTCGTGGCCGCCGATGAGCCGCGTGACCATCACGTTGTACTTGTGGCCGGCCTTGAAGCCCTGATCGGCGTTGAAGCTCACCGACGAGACCAGGATCTTCGCGCTCGGCTGCGTCTCGATGGGAAACGCGTTGGTCGCCTCGTGCTTCTTCTCGGCTTCGTCATAGAAGACGAGCTGCACCTCCTTGCTGCCGGCGGCCTTCTTCAGGAACGCCAGAAAGTTCAGCGTCCACTGATCGCCGCTCTTCGTCAGCGTCGTGACCTGTTTCGCCTTGGCGTCCTTCTCGAAGTTGGCGTCGTTGGTGTCGATCGGCTCCGAAGTGAGCACCATCGTGCCCGGAGCGCCAGCCCACGCCTGCAAGCTCAACCCGAGGATCATCGCGACCAATGCTGTGCGCATGACTGAATCATATGTAACTCGCGAAAAACTTGACGACCGATCAGACGTTCAGTAGCCTGTCATTTGTTCAGGTAGAGCCGAGGTGCCCATGGACGTGCGCGGGGACGACGACAAAGAGCCGTTGACGGATCGCCAGAAGGCGGTGCTTCAGTTCATCAGCCAGTCGATCGAGAGCCGCGGCTATCCGCCGACGCTCCGCGAG
>DASXOU010000517.1:0-26109 GCA_036494045.1 Polyangia bacterium
CGGCGGCGAGGAGCGCCAAGGTCGCCGCGCGCACGCCGCGTCGCTCGGGCCGCGCGCGCCAGACGGTGAGCGCCAAGGTCGCGCCGTCGAGCTGGCGCGCGCAGATGGCGAGCGCGGCGGCGAGCAGCGTCGCGTCATACAGGCGCGCCCACAGAAACGCGCGGCCGATCGCCACATCCTCGTCGTAGAGCGTGCCCGCGAAATAGCCGACGAACGGGTCGTACCCGAAGATCGGCGGCGCCGCGTAGAAGCGCCACACGCCCCAGCCGATCGACGCCACCACGATTCCCATCGCGATCGCCGTGGCCGCCCATCGCCGCCGCCACGGACGCAACAGGCCGGCGACGGTGCCGGCACCCGCGCCCATCGCCGCCGAGCACATCGGCAGCGTCACGAACCAGCCGAACCCGGCGCCGAGATCGCAGTTGCGCACGCGCAGCGCGTTCAGAAGGATCGCGGCCAGCGGCGCCAGCAAGCAGGCCCACACGCGCAGCGTCGCCGACGCCCACAACGTCGCCACTGCGCGGCCCGCATGCGCCTCGGCCGCGGTCACCGCCGAGGGCGCCCGCTCGCGCCGCTCCTGCCACACCCGCGCCGCCCCCAGCTGCGCGCCCGCCAGCGACGAGACCAGCGCCGTCGCCAGGCACCACTCGTAGCCAAGCACGTCGAAGAGCGGCACGAAGCACAGCCCCGCGCCGACGATAAACAAAGCGATGGCCCAGCCCCTCTCGACTCGCACTCGGCTCTTGGGATATCCTCAAAATCCAAGGCACGCAATCCAATGTCCGACGACGACCGGCGTGCCGAGCCACGCGTCCCCATCCAACTCAAGGTCGAGTACAAGAAGCTCAATACGTTCTTCGCCGACTACACCAAGAACATCTGCAAGGGCGGCACCTTCATCCGCACCAAGAAGCCGCTCGACATCGGCACCGTCTTCTTGTTCCAGCTCGGCGTGCCCAAGATGCAGAAGCCGATCGAGATCCGCGGCGAGGTAAAATGGATCAAGCGCGAGGGCGAGCCGTCACCGCCCGGCGTCGCCGAGGATCACGAGCCGGGCATGGGCATCCGCTTCATCTACGACGGGCCCCAAGAGCGCGAGCGCATGGAAGGCGCCGTCGAGAAGATGATGATCGACAGCCTCGGGCAGCTCCTCTACTCGAAGCTGATGGGCAAGGACCGCCAAAAAGGCGGGTAAGCGATGGCGACGGCGCGTTGGCGCTATGCGGTGCCGAACGCGTTCACCGCCGCGAGCATCGTGTTCGCGGTGCTGGCGATCGAGGACGCGATCGCCGGGCGCGTGGTCGCCGCCATGTGGTGGTGTCTCTACGGCACCTTGACCGATCGCCTCGACGGCGCGGCGGCCAAGATGCTGAAGGCGTCGAGCGAGTTCGGCGTGCAGTTCGATTCGCTGGCCGATCTGACGATCTTCGGGATCGCGCCGCCGGCCGTGTTCTACGCGTTCTACGCCGATCATCCCGCGCTCGGCTGGTCGACGGCGGCGGGGCGCGCCGCGCTCGTCGTCTTGTGCGTGGCGTGGACGCTGGCGACCGCGGTGCGGCTGGCGCGCTTCAACGTCGCGTCGGCCAAGGGCGCGGTGACCCACTATCTCGGCACGCCGTCGACGATGACGGCGGGCATCGTCGGCGTCGCGTTTCTGACGGCGCTCAAGTATTCCGATCCGTCGTGGATCGCGCCGGAACGGTCCGATCCGTGGCGCCTCCTGGGCGGCGCGCGGCTCGACGCGACGCTACCGTTTCTGCCGCTGCTTCTTCTTCTCGGCGCCGCCGGCATGCTGTCGCCGCTGCGCGTGCCCAAGCTCGGGCGCACGAGGAGCCGCGCGCTCACCGCCGTCCTTGCCGTCACCGTCGCGTTTGGCTACGGCGCGGGCCTGTTTCACCGGCTTCCCGAGTACATGCTCGCCGGCGGCCTCGTCTACCTCGGCGCCTGCGTCGTCTTTCATTTGCGCACGCGCTGATTCTTTGCGCTCGTCCATCTCGTCGAGCGAGCGCTGCCAGTCGCCGTGCAGAAGCCGCGACAGCGCGCGATCGGCGAGCAGCTTGCCGCCGGTCTGGCAGACCGCGCAGTAGTTGGTCTCGTTCTCCGCGTAGCGGATGCGCTGCACCGGCTTGCCGCAGACCGGGCAGGGCTGGCGGTATTTCCCGTGCACCGCGAACTCGGGCCGGAACGCGGTCACGTTCTCGGGAAACGCCGTCGCCGACTCGGCGCGCAGCCGCGCGGTCCATTCGGCCAGGAGCGCGCGCGTCGCCTCGTAGAGCCGCGCCATCGCCTCGTCGGTGAGCTTTTGCGACAGCGCCACCGGCGAGAGCTTGGCGCGATGCAGGATCTCGTCGGAGTAGGCGTTGCCGATGCCGGAGAAGATGCGCGGATCGGTGAGCGTGCGCTTGAGCGTGTGGTTCTCGCGTCGCACGGCGGCCGCGAATCCGGCGGCGGTGATGGCGAGCGGCTCGAGGCCGCCGCGATCGTGCTCGGCAAGCCCGCTGCGCCCGCGCACGACGTGGAGCGACGCGCGCTTCTTCGTCGAGGCTTCGCGAAGCAGCAACGTCCCCGACGAGAAATCGAATGCGGCCAGCCCGACCTTGCCCGGGATCTTGGCGCCCGCCGCCGCCCACTTGAGGCGGCCGGCGACCATGAGATGCAACACGAGGAACAGATCGTCCTCGAGCACGAAGACGATGCGCTTTCCCAGGCGCTCCATCGCCACCACGTGCTTGCCGAAGGTCTCCTTCAGCGGCGGCTCGACCGAGCGCAACAGAAACGGGCTCCCGAGCCGCACGCCGACGAGCGTGTGACCGACCACGCGATCGGCGACGCGCTCGACGTAGACGGTTACGTCCGGTAACTCCGGCATTGCTACGGAGTATAGATCTCCATCGACGCCAGCGGCGCGCCGTCGCTGCCGATGCCGCCGGCGATGACCACGAGGCTGGTCTCCATGACTTCCGAGCTGGCTCCGCGCCGCGCCGTCGCCAGCGGCACCGTCGACCTGATCGCGTAGGTCATGCCGTCGAGGATGTCGCAGGTCGCCTGCAAGGTGCCGGTGGCGTCGGCGCCGCCGCAGACGACGAGGTCGTTGCCGGTGAGCGACGCGGTGTGCCCTTCGCGCGCCACCGACAGCGCGCTCGGCAGCGGCGTCACCGTCGGCGCCGGCGCGGTCGGCGTGATCACCAGGCCCGAGGCCTGCGCCCCGGCGGCGGTCTTGCCGCCGAGGATGAGCACGTCGCCGTTGGGCATCGTCGTCGCCGTCGCGTTGACGCGGTTCTCCTCGGCGCCGACGTCGTAGATGTAGAACCCCTGGCCGATGAGCCGCTCGGCTACCGGCACACCGGTCACGCCCGGCGGCAAGCCGCCGAAGATGATCGCGCCCGTGCCGTCGGGAAACGTGGCCGCCGCGCCGGCGTGACCGACGCGCGCCGCCACCATCGGCGACGCCAGCGTCGACAGCATCACCGAGCCCATCGGGTTGATCAGGCCCGCCGACGCCAGCGCGTTGCCGTTGTTGTCGAGGCCGCCCGAGACGACGATGCCGCCCGACGACAACACGATCTTGGTCGGATAGCCGCGCGGCGGAAACGTGTCGATGGGCAGCGCCGCCCACACGCCGAGCCCGACGGTGGGATCGAAGAGCTCGATGGTGCCGTTGACCGCCGACGCGTTGCCGAAGCCGGACGCGGTCGCGCCGCCGTACACCACCGACTGCACGCCGCCCGTCACAGCGGCCGCTACGCCGCCGGCGCGCGCCTGCTCCATCGCCGCGGTCTGGATGATCTGGTGCGTGAAGACGTCGTAGACGGCGGTGTTGGCCGTCGCCGCGCCGGTGTTGTCGCGTCCGCCGGCGTAGAGCACGCCGAGCCCGGGCACGTACGTCGACGCGGTCTCGGCCAGCGGCGTCGGCAGCATCGCCGCCGCCGGCGCCACGCGTCCCGGCCGTCCCACCCACACCGCGATCGGCCCTTGATCGATCGCCGACAAGAGCAGGCTCGGCGTCTGCCCGTGCGCGATCACCGCGCCGGTGTTGTCGAGCGCCTCGACCAGCACCGGCCCCGTCGAGTCGTCGGGCTTGAACGACACCTTGTACGTGAAGTGGCCCATCGACACCGGCACCGTGGTGACGTGATTGCCGCTGGTGCCGACGGTGAAGCGCACGTCGGACGCGTCGGCGAACGGATCGTCGCCGGGCGAGACCACGATGCTGAGCGTCAGCGTCCCCGATTTTCCGCCGCACGCCGTGATGGCCAGGAGCGACAGCGCTGCCAATACGATCCTCGTCATTCGTCCTCGATCACTTTTTGGCGAGCGGATGCTCGGCGAGCGCGCCGAGCTCGCGGCTGCGGTTGGTCGCCGCCTCGACGGCGTTGATGAGCGTGGTGCGCAGGCCGCCCGCTTCGAGCGTGTGCAAGCCCGCGATGGCGGTGCCGCCCGGCGAGGTCACCATGTCCTTCAGGCGCCCCGGATGCTCGTTGGTCTCGATCAGCATCTTGGCCGAGCCGAGGATGGTCTGCGCCGCCAGCATCTGCGCGTTGTAGCGCGACAGCCCGACCTTGACGCCCGCGTCCGACATCGCCTCGATGATCAAAAAGACGTAGGCCGGCCCCGAGCCCGACAGGCCCGTGACGGCGTCGAGCTGCGACTCGTCGAGCACCACGGTCTTTCCGACTGCATCGAAGATGCGTTGGGTTGCCTGGACGTCCTCGTCTTTGGCGTGCTGGCCGGCGGCGATCGCGGTCGCGCCCGCGCCGACGAGCGCCGGCGTGTTCGGCATCGTGCGCACCACGCGCGTGCCCTCGGGCAGCCGCGGCTCGATGGCGCTGACCGGCACGCCGGCGGCGATCGAGATGACCAGCGCCGACGACTTCAAGTGCGGCGCGACCTCGTCGAGCACCTTGGGCAGGATCTGCGGCTTGACCGAGAGCACCAGGATCTCCGCGTTGCGCGCGACGTCGGCGTTGCTGGTGGTCGCGTGGATCGCGTAGCGCGCCTTCATCTCCTCGGCGCGCTCGGCACGCGGATCGGATCCGAGGATCTGCTTGGGCTCCACGACTCCGGCGGCGATCAGCCCCTTGATGAGCGCCTCGGCCATGTTGCCGGTGCCGAGGAATCCGATCGTCTGCGTGAGCTTCACGGTTGGCGCACTTTAGCAGAAGGGCCTTCAGCCGAGGATCATCGATTCTTTTTCCAGCTTGCCCTCGGCGAAGCGTGCCAAGCGGCAGCGCTCGAAGACCTCGTGCTTCTCGCCGCCGGCGAGCCACTCGGCGTAGAGCTGCGTGATGATCGGCGCCATCATGAAGCCGTGCCCGACGAACCCGCACGCGAGATAAAACCCGGGCACGCCCGGCGGTTCGCCGAGGATCGGATGACCGTCGGGTGACACGTCGTAGGGCCCGGCCCACTGCCGCAACACCTTCAGATCCGCGAAGCGCGGCACCAGCGACACCATCTCGCGCGCCAGCGTGCGCAAGAACTTGAGGCGCGACCCCATCTGGATCCCTTCGGCGTGATCCTCGACGGTGATGCCGGTGACGATCTCCCCGCGCATCGACTGCGAGAAGTACAGCCCCGACGACAGCACGCTCACCATCGGCGTCAGAAACGGCTTGAGCGGCTCGGTCGAGAGGATCTCGTGCCGATGCGGCTTGTTCGGCAGCGTCACCCCGAGCATGCGCGCGACCTCGGGCGACCAGGCGCCGGCGGCGTTGACGACGCGCTCGGCGCGCACCTCGCCCTTGGTCGTCGACAAGAGGAAGCCGCCGCCGTCGCGCGCGATCGATTTCACGTCGCAAAAGAGGTGCACCTCGACGCCGCGCTTGAGCGCCTGGTGCGCGTAGCCCCACAAAAACGGCCACGGGAAGAGCACGCCGTCTTTGGGGTTGTAACAAGCGCACACGATCTTCTTGGTGTCGAGCTCGGGCACGAGCGCGCCCGCTTCTTCGGGCGTCATCATGCGCGTCGGCACGCCGCAGTCGTTCTGCACGGCGACGTTGCGCTCCATCATCGCGCGCTCGCGCTCGTGCTTGGCGAGGAACAGGTAGCCGCCCTGACGGAACCAGACGTTGACGCCGATCTCCTGCGCGAAGCTGGCGCAGAGCTCGATCGACTGCTGCATGAGGCGCACGTTCTCCGGCGTCGACCACTGCATGCGCACGCCGCCACCGTTGCGCCCCGAGGCGCCTTGCGCCAAATAGCCGCGCTCGAGCACGACGACGTCGTCGACGCCGCGCTTGGCGAGCTGATAGGCGATGCCGAGCCCCATCACGCCGCCGCCGACGATGGCGACCTTGCAGCGCGCCTTCGGCGCTCCTTGCGTCGGCACGATCTCGCCACGCACGGCAGGCTTCATTCGTCTTCACCACGCGCGAAGATGCCGAGCGGCGCCGGCTGCACCGGCGGGCGCGAGGTGAACGGCTGCACCGCGCGCTCGTCGCCGCCGTTGGCCAACGCGCACAAGCGACCCGCGTGCACCATGCACTCCTTGCCTTCGCACGGGCCGGTGCCGAGGCCGGTGTAGCGCTTGACCTCCTCGATCGACTTGTAGCCGAGCGCGATGGTGTGCTGCACGTCGGCGAGCGTGACGTCCTCGCAGCGGCAGATGATCGCCTTGGTGCTCATGACTTGGCGACCCCGTTGCCCGAGAAGCTGGCGACGACCGCGCGGCCGCAGCGCGCGCCCGCCGACACCGCGTCGTCGATGCCGCCGACGCCGGTGACGTCGCCGCAGGCGAACACGTGCGCCACCTCGCTGCGCCCGTCGTCGTCGACGCGGCAGTGAAAGCCGCCCCGTTTGTCCTCGAACGCGACCGCGACGCCGTGCTGCCGCGGCAGCTCGGACGCCGGCGCCGGCAGCGCTGCCACCGCGACCAGATCGCACTTGAGCTTCTTCCGCTTCGAGGTCTCGACGCTACGCACCCAGCTGTGCCCGTGCGCGGCCACGATCTGCTCGTCGCGCCCGTCGATGCGCGTGACCTCGGCGCCGGTCTTGGCCAGCGCCTCGGCGAGCGCGCGCGCATAGGGCCCGTCGCCGACGACCACCGGCCGCGCCGCCGGCTTGACCCCGAACCGCACCAAGAGGCGCCCGACCGCGCGCGCCGGCAACACGCCCGGCCGATCGTTGTCCACGAACACCGCGTTCTGATCGTAGGCGCCGGTCGCGTACACGTAGCGCTCGGCCGTCACCGACAAGAGCCCCTCGGGCGTATGCACCGCCAGCACGCCCGGCTCGGTCTGACCGAGCGCGACGTCCTCGGGATACCACGCCAGCACCGTCGACGACGAGAGCACCTCGACGCCCGCTTTCAACGCCGCCGCCAGCGCCTCGTTGGCCGCGCGCACGCCGTGCTGCGGATGCGCCAGGAGCGATCCGCCGACGCGATCCTGCTCGTCGACGAGCAGCGTCTTCTTGCCGCCGCGCGCCGTCTCGGTCGCGCAGCCGAGGCCCGCCGGCCCGCCGCCGACGACCACCACGTCGACGCGCTTGGTGCGCGGCCGCGGCAGCTCCGCCGTCGTCTCATGGGGCTCGGGCAACTTGCCGAGCCCGCCGAGCTGCCGCACGACCTTGTTGAGCACCGCGTTGAGCGCGCGCGGCGAGGTCATCATCGTGTGGTGATCCATGCCCTTGGCGAAGAAGAAGTCGGCGGCGCCGAGCACGTCGAACGCGCCCGTGGGAAACGCGTTCTGCCGCTCGACACGCAGCCCGTCCTTCGCCTGCGTCTTGCACGCGCGCACGTTGGGCTTGCCGTCGATGCGCATGAGGCACGCGCCGCAGTGGCCGGCGAGGCAGAAGAAGCCGCGCGGCCGGTGATACTTGATCGATCGCGAAAGGACGCGCTGCCCCGAGGCGAACAGTGCCACCGCCACCGACTCGCCGGCGCAGGCGGGCACGTCGCCGCCCTCGAAGCGCAGCGTCAGCCGGTCGCCGTGCGGGACCTCGTGGATCCGTTTGTCGTCGCTGCGGGCCATTGTGTTCTCGCGGGGATGACCTTATCTTGCCGCCATGCTGAATTCCATCCCGAAGGTCCCGGCGCCGCACAACGAGCCGGTTCTCGGCTACGGCCCCGGCTCGGCCGAGAAGAAGGCGCTCAAGCGCGCGCTCGAGACCATGGCCAAGGCGCCCGTCGAGATTCCGCTATTTGTCGGCGGCGATCGGAAGAAGGGGACCGGCTCGGCCGACGTGCGCTCGCCGCACGCGCACAAAAAAGTGATCGCCAAGGTCGCGCAGGCCGGCGCCGACGACGTCGGGCGCGCGGTCAACGCCGCGCTCGCCGCGCAGGCCTCGTGGGCCGCGACGCCGCTGCACGAGCGGCTCGCGATCTTTTTGCGCGCCGCCGAATTGCTGACGACGAAGTACCGCCCGATCGTGAACGCCGCGACCATGCTCGGCCAGTCGAAGACGGTGCACCAGGCCGAGATCGACGCCGCCTGCGAGTCGATCGACTTCTGGCGCTGGAACTCGCACTTCGCCGAGCGCATCGCCGCCGAGCAGCCGTATTCGCCGCCGGGGATGTGGAACCAGCTCGAGGCGCGCCCGCTCGAAGGCTTCGTCTTCGCGGTGACGCCCTTCAACTTCACGACGATCGGCGCCAACCTGCCGACGGCGCCGGCGATGATGGGCTGCACCGTGGTGTGGAAGCCGGCGCACACCGCGATGCTCTCGGCCTACTACATCATGGAGATCCTGCGCGAGGCCGGCCTGCCCGACGGCGTCATCAACTTTTTGCCGGGGCCGTCGTCGGTGATCGGCAACGCGTGCCTGACCCATCGCGATCTCGCCGGCGTCCACTTCACCGGCTCGACCGGCGTGTTCCAGACCATGTGGCGCACCGTCGGCGAGAACATCGCGAGCTATCGCACGTACCCGCGGCTCGTCGGCGAGACCGGCGGCAAGGACTTCATCCTCGCCCATCCGTCGGCCGATCCCGAGGCGCTCGCCGTCGCCATCGTGCGCGGCGGCTACGAGTACCAGGGGCAGAAGTGCTCGGCGGCCTCGCGCGTCTACGTGCCCGAGTCGCTGTGGAAGGGCGGCCTGCGCGACCGCGTGATGGCGCTCATCGGCGAATTGCGCGTGGGCGACCCGGCCGATTTTACGAACTTCATGGGCGCGGTCATCGACGACAAGTCGTGGAAGAACATCGGCGGCTACGTGCAGGCGGCCACGGATTCGTCGACGATGAAGATCGCCGCCGGCGGCGCGCTCGACGATTCGGAGGGTTGGTTCGTCAAGCCGACGTTCGTCGAATCCGAGGATCCGAAGTCGAAGCTGATGTCGGAGGAGATCTTCGGCCCGGTCGTGACCGCGCACGTCTATCCCGACGCCAAGTGGAAAGAGACGCTCAAGCTCGTCGACGAGACCTCGCCGTACGCGCTCACCGGCGCGGTCTGGTCGCGCGATCGCGCGCCGATCGAGGAGGCGCGCACTTTTTTGCGGCACGCCGCCGGCAACTTCTACATCAACGACAAGCCCACCGGCGCCGTCGTCGGGCAGCAGCCGTTCGGCGGCGCGCGCGCCTCGGGCACCAACGACAAGGCCGGCTCCTTGTGGAACCTCATCCGCTGGGTCTCGCCGCGGACGATCAAGGAGACCTTCGCGCCGCCGACGGACTACCGCTATCCGTACATGCAAGAGTCCTGAGAAACCGGCAACGGGCAACGTTCAGATTCAGTCGCCGCATCGTGCACACCGCTCTGAAAATTGCCGGTTGCCGGTTGCCGGTTGCCCGTTTTCAGGCTCTACCGCTGACGCTTGCCGTGGAGGATCGCGCCGTCCTGGCCGACGGCGTAGAGCTCGTTGGCGCTCGCGCCCCAGAGGGCGAGGATCGGCGTCTCGTCGGGCAACGTGACGGCCGCGAAGGTTGTGCCGCCGTCGACCGAGCGCATGAGGGCGCTGCCGCCGACGAAGACTTCGGCGTCGCTCGCGGCCCACACGCCGGCGACGTTTGATTGCGGCCGCGACGCCTCCTGCCAGCTCGCGCCGTCGTCGGCAGAGCGGAGCAGGGCGCCCGTGCACGACGGCACGCTGCAGCCGTTGGCCAGCGCGAACAGGGTCGCGCCGCCGCGCGCGAGGCCGTTGGTCGTGCTCGACTGGCTGCCGTACGCTCCCGAGAACACGCTCGTCCACGTCTGTCCGCCGTCGCTCGAGCGGCGCAGCTCCGCGTTGCGCAGCCCACCGTACGCGAAGAGCGTCGTACCGTCGGCGTAGACGCCGATCGACACCGGCCAGCCGAGCGGCACCGTCATCGAGGTGGCGAAGTCGTCGCTCGACGCGTAGACGTCGCTGGCGTCGGCGTAGATCGTGGACGCGCCGGCGGACAGGCCGCTGACCGCGTACGTGAACGACTGATCGCTCCAGCTCGCGCCGCCATCCGACGAGCGCAGCAGCACGCCGCCCTGGCAGACGCCGTTACTACAGGCCGAGCCGCCGACGAAGATCCAGCCGCCCGCGCCGATCACCGCATCGTATGACTCGTTCGCGTCTTCGTGCGCAATCCTCCACGCGCCGTCGCCCTGTGAATGCACGATGCCGTGCCCGCCCACGGCCCACACGTCGCCGGGGCCGCTGCCCCAGATCGCCGCGATCGGCTCGCTGCGCCCGCTCGGTTCCACCGTCCACGTCCAATCGCCCGCCGACGGCGGCGGCGACGGCGTCGGTCCCGGCGTCGGCGTCGGAGTCGGACCCGGTGACGGCGTCGGGCTCGGCGTCGTCGTAGTGCCGCCGCTCGCGCCGGACGCACCCGTCGCGCCCGATTCGCCCGTCGACGTCGTCGTGACGGTCGTCGACGCTTGCGTGCCGCCGCACCCTGCCGTGCAAAAAGCGGAAAGCGATGCCACCACGAGTGGAAACGAATTGCCCAGCCGCCCCGGAAGAATCCGCATGGCCGCAGAGTCGAGCAATCGTTGTGCCCATTTTGCTCGGCGGCCCACCACGCAAATCCGCGACAGACGTCCCAGTCGTGTGTATATTCGCCGCCGTGACGAAGCACACGTTTGCCGAAAAGCTCCGCGCCGTCGGTGCGGTCATCTCCAACCGCATCCACGACGATCCGCTCAACATCACCCTCGAGCTGACGCGTCGCTGCAACGCGCGCTGCGACTACTGCAACCACTGGCAGGAGCAGAAGCAGACCGAGCAGGATCTGGCCGACTACGTCGCCGTCGTCCGCCGCTTCCGCCCGTTCTCCGTGACTATCTGCGGCGGTGAGCCGTTCATGCGCAAGGACGCGCTCGAGATCATCCGCGCCGTGCGCGCTGAGCCCGGTTGGCGCTGGGTCTCGATCATCACCAACGGCTGGTTCCTGAGCGAAGATCGCGCGCAGAAGCTGATCGACACCGGCATCGATCAGATCAACGTGTCGCTCAATTACCCCGACGAGCGCCAGGACACGGATCGCAAGCTCCCCGGCCTGTTCAAGAAGATCTCGCACATCGTGCCGTGGATGATCGCGCGCGGCGCCACCGTGCAGCTCAACAGCATCATCATGAACGACAACCTCGAAGACGTCGTTCCGATCGCGAGCCTCGCCGACAAGTGGGGCGCGTCGGTGATGTACACGCTCTACTCCGAGCTGCCCGCCGACAACCACGGCCACCTGTTCCCGCCCGCTCGGCAGGCCAAGCTCTTCAGCGTGCTCGACGAGCTGTCGACGCTCAAGCGTCGCCTGCCCGGCGTCGTCGCGAACGCGCAGTGGTACTTCGACATGATCCCGACGTATGTCTCGGGAACCGTCATCGGCGGCTGCACCGCCGGCAAGAAGACGCTGCACATCTCGCCGCAGGGCATGGTTCGCCCATGCGCCGAGCTCGCGCCGGTCGCGCACTTCACCGAATACGACCACCGCAAGATCGCGCCGGTGAGCTGCACGCGCTGCTTCCAGGCGTGCCGCGGCGAGGTGCAAGCGCCGCTCACCGTGTCGCGCATCGTCGACATGATCCGCACCGCCGCGCCGCCGACCCGGCGTCCGACCGCGTAGCCAGCTCTCGTCAGCCCGGCTTTTTTTCGCGCGCGCCGAAGATCGCGGTGCCGACGCGCACGAGGGTCGCGCCCGCCGCGATGGCCTCGCCGTAGTCGCCGCTCATCCCCATCGACAGCGTCGGCAGGTTCTCCGCCGCCGCCAGCTTCGCCAGGTTGTCAAAGAACGGCCGCGGCGGCGCACCGTCGGGCGGAATGCACATGAGACCCTCGCATCGCACCGATGGCAGCGCCGCGAACGCGCGCACCAGCGCCGGCACGTCCGCGCGCGCGCAGCCGCTCTTTTGCGGCTCGTCGCCGACGTTCACCTGCACGAGGCAGCGCTGCACCACGCCGAGCTTGTCCGCGCGTGCCGCGACTTCGTCGAGCAGCGCGCGCGAGTCGATCGAATGGATCAGCTCGGCCACGCCGACGACGTATTTGACCTTGTTCCGCTGCAGCGGCCCGACGAAGTGCCAGCGCGCGCCCGTCACGTCGCGCGCCTTGTCGCGCAGCTCCTGCGCGTAGTTCTCGCCGAACAGATCGTGCCCCGCGCGCATCGCCTCGCGCACCCGTTCGGCGGGCACCATCTTCGACACCGCCAGCAGCGTCACGGTCGACGGATCGCGGCCGGCGGCCCGCGCAGCCGCGGCAATCTTCTCTCCAACATCGATCAAATTTTCGTGGAGGCTCATGAAAAGTTGCGCGTGCCGTTCACTTTTTTTCGGGGCCCGTCGCTTTTTCGGGACCGAGCGCCCAATCGGGCGGCAGCGCGCCGAGCGCGTCGAGATCCTCGAGCACCTCGCACAGCGGCAGCCCCACGATGTTGGTGTACGAGCCGCGCACCGCGCGCACGAACGCCGCCGCCAATCCCTGCACCGCGTAGCCGCCCGCCTTGTCTTCCCACTCGCGCGAGCCGACGTACCCTTCGAGCTCGGCCGGCGAGAGCGTACGAAACGTCACCTCGGTCTGCACCGCGCGGCCACGCTCGCCTCCTTTATAGAGGAGCGTGTACGCGGTCACGACCTCGTGCGCGCGGCCTGAGAGGCGGCCGAGCATGACGCGCGCTTCGTCGGCCGACGCCGGCTTACCGAGCACGCGCGGCTCGCCGTCGGGCAGATGCACGATGGTGTCGGCGGCCAGGATCGGCCGCGCGTCCGCCACGCGCGCGGCCACCGCGTGCGCCTTTTCGAGCGACATGCGGCGCGCGTAGTCGACGGCCTCCTCGCCATCGCGCGGGGTCTCGTCGATACGCGAGGCGATGACCTCGGGCTCGAGGCCGGCCGTCTGCAACAGCTCGAGCCGCCGCGGCGACGCCGACGCCAGCACCAACCGCGGAATCACCGTCGTCGTCATTTTTTTTCCTTCTTAGCACGCAACTTCTTCCGCGGAGAGTCGATAAGCTGTGCATGTTGGCGATGGCCCTGACCGAAACGCTCGAAGGCAGCGTCTTGCGCGTGGTATTCACCGCGCCCGACGGGTCGTTCGCCGTCCTGCGCCTGCAGGTCGCGGGCCGCGACGAGCCGGTCGCCGTCGTCGGCCCGCTCGCCGAATCGACCGCGGGCGAGAACCTCAAGCTCGAAGGATCGTGGGAGCGCCATCCGACGCACGGCGAGCAGTTCCGCGCCACGCGCGCCGTCGTCGAGATCCCGCGCACCGAGGGCGGCGTGGCGCGCTATCTCGAGGCGCTCAAGGGCATCGGCCCGATGCTGGCCGAGCGGCTCGTCACCGCGTTCGGCACCGAGGCGATCGAGGTCGTCGAGAAGGAGCCGTGGCGCGCCGCGCAGGTCAAGGGCGTCGGCAAGCGGCGCGCCGATCGCGCGGCCAAGGACGCGCTCGCGCGGCGGCAGGAGCGCGAGGTCATGGTGTTCCTGCAGGGCCTCGGCGTGTCGCTCGCCTACGCGGCGCGCATTCGCAAAGCCTACGGCGACGAGGCGGTGGCCAAGGTGCGCGACAATCCGTATCGGCTGGCGCGCGACGTGCCGGGCATCGGTTTCATCGTCGCCGATCGCATCGCGCAGGGGATGGGCATCGGCCGCGACTCGCCGCTCCGTATCCAAGCGGGCGTCCTGCACGTGCTCGAGTCGCTCACTGATGATGGACACGTCTACTTTCCCGCCGGCGAGCTGGCGGCGCGGGCGGCCGAGGCGCTGCAGTTAGACGGAGCGCGCACGACCGAGGCAGTCGCCGAGCTCGCGCGCGATGGCGGCGCCATCGTCGAGGGCGACGCGGTCTATCCGCCGCGGCTCCATCGCGCCGAGGTCGAGCTGGCGCGTCGCATCGGCGAGCTGGTCGCGGCCGAGCGGCCGCCGGCACCCGCGATCGTCGGCGTCGAGAGGCTCTCCGACGGACAGAAGCGCGCCATCGCCAGCTGCGGCGAAGCCGGTGTCGTCGTCATCACCGGCGGCCCCGGCACCGGCAAGACCACGGTCGTGCGCGCGCTGGTGCAGACCTGGGAGCAGGCCAAGCGGCGCGTGATGCTGGCGGCACCGACGGGGCGCGCGGCCAAGCGGCTGTCGGAGGCGACTGGGCGCTCGGCGCAGACGGTGCATCGCCTGCTCGAGTGGGGCAAGCCGCAGGCGGAGAGCCGCGCGCGTCCGTCGCGCTCGGCGTTCGGGCGCGGCGACGATAATCCGCTGCCGGCCGATCTGCTCGTCGTCGACGAGGCGTCGATGCTCGACGTGCAGCTCGCGCGCGGCCTCGTCGCCGCGGTGCGCCCGGGCGCGACGCTGGTGCTGGTCGGCGACGTCGATCAGCTGCCGTCGGTGGGGCCGGGGCAGGTCTTGCGCGACATCATCGACTCGGCGCGCGTGCCGGTGGCGCGGCTGAGCGAGGTGTTCCGCCAGGCCGAGGGCTCGGGGATCGTCGAGAACGCCTATCGCATCCTCGCCGGCGAGCTGCCGGTCGGATCGAAGGATCCGAAGGGCGACTTCTTCGTCGTCGCGGCCGACGAGCCCGAGCGCGCGCGCGACACCGTGGTCAAGCTGTGCCGGGAGCGCATTCCGTCGGCGTTCGGGATGGATCCCTTGCGCGACGTGCAGGTGCTGTCGCCGATGCATCGCGGCGCCGCCGGCACCGAAGGGCTCAACCGCGCGCTGCAGGAGGCGCTCAATCCTGCCGGCGCCGCCGTCGAGCTGGCCGGCGCGGCGCGCTCGTTGCGCGTCGGCGACAAGGTCATGCAGGTGCGCAACGACTACGAGCGCGACGTCTTCAACGGCGACGTCGGCGTCATCGCCGCCGCGCGCCGCGACGAGGACGACGAGCCGATCGTCGAGGTCGACTTCGACGGCCGCCGCGTGCGCTACGAGGCCGATTCGCTCGGCGAGCTCGAGCTCGCCTACGCGGTCAGCGTGCACAAGAGCCAGGGCTCCGAGTATCCGGCGGTGGTGATTCCGCTGCTCATGCAGCATTACCTTCTTCTGCAGCGAAACCTCCTCTACACGGCGGTGACGCGCGGCAAGCGGCTCGTCGTCCTGGTCGGCTCCGAGCGCGCGATCCGGCGCGCCGTCGGCGAGGCCGAAGCGTCGGGCCGCCACAGCGGTCTGCGCGCGCGGCTCGCCGGTGATAAAGTGGAGCCAGGATGACGCGCGCGTGGAGGCTGGCGCTCGCCGTCGCCGCCGTCGTCATCGCCGGGGGCTGCGGCGACGGCAACGGCAACGTCGACGAAGGCGCGCCCTTCGATCTGGGCCTGCCCGACGTCGGCGCGTTCGGCGACGGCATGGTCGCCCTGCGCGGCGCCTTCACCATGAGCGGCTGCTCGACGCTCGACACCACGACCGGCTCGCCGAAGTGCAGCGGCCGCGCGCCGTTGACGCTGACCTTGGTGCCGCTCGGCTCCGGCGTCGACACCTTCGTCTGGACGCTGCCGGGCGGCGATCCGGCGACGTCGAAGGCGATCAACCCGTCGGTGACCTACGGAACGCCGGGCGTGTACATGGTCACGCTCGCCGCCGGCGGCGCCGCCGGCACGACCACCGCGATGGGCACCGTCGTGGTCTCGGCGGGCACCACCGGCTCGGGCTGCCTCGACGACACCGACTGCGACGCCGGAGCCGGCCTGTTCTGCGTGTGCAAGCCGGGCGAAGCCGGTTGCGTCGGCGCGCTCGGCGTCGGCTTCTGCTCGCGCGACTGCGCGGGCGCGGTCTGCGCGGCCGGCGAGCTGTGCGCCGACTTCACGCGCGGCGGCGCGTACGTGCCCGGCGACGACGACGGCGGCATCGGCGGCGACGTGTGGCGGCGCGCGCTCTGCCTGCCGTCGTGCGCGGCGCCGAGCGACTGCCGCGCAGGCTTTTCGTGTCGCGAGCTGCCGGCGCTGGCCGCGGGCGTCGCCGCCGGCGGGCCGTACACGTGGAAACAGGGCTGCTTCGCCGACGTTGGCGGCGACGACGGGGACGCCTGCGCCGCTGCGACCGGCCAGCCCGACGGCTCGCGCTGCCTGTCGGGCCGCTGCGATCCCTACGGCGCGCGCGGCCTGTGCAGCTCGCCGTGCACCACGTCGAGCGACTGCCCC
Source organism: Polyangia bacterium (assembly GCA_036494045.1). Lineage (GTDB taxonomy): Bacteria > Myxococcota_A > Polyangia > Palsa-1104 > Palsa-1104 > JAQBQH01. Next base: position 16,466 of record DASXOU010000517.1, read on the forward strand.
GCCGACGACGCGTGCGCGACCTACAACGCGCCGCCGGGCGCGCCCGCCAGCGCCTGCGTACGCCGCTGCGACGCGACGTTCTTGTGCAACGGCGATCCGCTGCTCGACTGCGAAGCGGCCAACCAGGTCGGCGGCCTCGGCTTCACCGTTGCTCCGGCGGAAGCGCCGGCCACGCGCTTCTGCGCGCCGCTGCGTTGCACCATGGCCGCGCAGTGCGCGCCGTCGGGCAGCTGCACGCCGATGGGCGGCGGCTCGTTCTGCCTCGCCAACTGATCAGAAGCGCGCGACCAGCCCCGTCGGCGCGAGCGAGACGCGCACGTGTCGTCGCGCGCGGTCGCGCTCGCCGGCGCCGGCGGAGATCATCACGATCCCGGTGAGGACCGCCGCTTGTCCGGCTCCCAGCATCGCCCAGCCGGTCGTCTCGTAGCTCGGCACCCACGCCGGCGTCGGATCGTAGTGCTCGCCGAGCCCATTGCCGATGCCCCAGCTGATCGCCTCGCCGACGAGGACCTGGCTCACCACGGTCGCGGCGATGCCCAGCGCCAGCACCGCGCCGCCGCCATAGCGCAGCCGATTTGCGCTCCGCTCGTCGGCAAGCGCGGGCGTCGACCACAAGTAGCTCAGCAGAAAAAATCCAAGCGCCAATCGCATGCGGAGGCGAACTGCAATCGAGAGGCCGCGTGCGCCGCGCCACACTCGTGCGCGATCCACGCTGCGCGCGCGCCGGCGGCGATAAATCGCCGTCAGGGTTCGACCACCAGACCTGTTACCACTGACCGAATCTTGGACACGTCCAGATCACGCAACCATTGGCGATTTGCTTGGCAAGCGGCTTGCTGAGCGCGCGCGGCCATGCGCATCGCGTCTCGTGTACATCGTCTCGCCTGCTTCGCGCTCCTCACCGTCGCCGCTTGCGTCGCCGTCGCCGGCTGCGATCCGGAAGGGCAGCGCGCCGCCGCCGGCTCCGATCTGCCGCTCGGCGACGTTCTCGACGACGAGGGCAAAGCCGACGGCACCTGGGGCTCGGCGCTCACGTGCAAGACCGTTCCGTCGCTGCCGGCGCTCAAGTCGCCGCACATCACCGTTTCCATCGACGGCCTGACCTTGCACCTCGTCGATCTCGCCGGCGGCTACGACAAGGTCTTCCCCGTCGGCCCGGGCGCGATCGATCACGGCAAGGGCGAGACCAGCTACGGCGAATCGCTGTCGATGTATCCGGTGATCGCCACCGGCCAGAACGAGTTTTCGATCACGCCGTCGACGATCCAGCCGTGCAAGTTCTGGTGGACCGATCCCGACACTGGCGTCACCCAGCCCGTCTTCGCCGGCCTGCCGTTCCTCTCCTGGTACGGCAACTACGCCATCCACGGCCCCATCGACAACTTCCGCGCGCCCAACGGCGGCAACCTGCGCCGCGGCTATGTCTCGCACGGCTGCGTGCGCATGGAGGCCGCCGACATCCTCGAGGTCTACGCGCGCATCAAAGGCGTCGCCAAGATCCCGGTGCACGTGCAGAAGGAGCCCGAGCGCAGCTCGAGCGGCGTACGCGTCGACATTCCCAGCCCGTGGATCGGCGCCGAGTGCCAAAAGGACGCCGACTGCAACATGGCGGGCGGCTTCTGCCACCCCAACGCAGCGACGGGCCGCGGCTTCTGCACCGAGGCCTGCACCTCGCTCTGCCCCGATCGCCCGTACTATCCGACCACGTTCTGCGTCGCCGATCCGAACGACGCCGCGCGCGGCATCTGCGTCGAGAAGCAGATCCCGCAAGACGAAGCGTGCCGCCCGTTCGACGATCTGCCGACGGTGACGCGCGCCCGCTTCGGCCAGCTGTCGGTCACGGCGAGCGTTTGCCTGCCGCCGGCGTAGGGGGCGACCACTTTCCGTCGCCGTCGCGATCGAAGTAGATCGGATTGGTGATCGCCAGCGCCGTCGGCGGCGATTGCGACGGCGCGCCCGGCAGCACCGCGCCGATGGCGTCGCCGCGCGCGATCACGACGACGTAGGCGTCGCGCTCGAGCCGCAGATCGATCGAGCCCTTGTAACGCTGCACCTTGGTCGACTGCGCCACGTCGATGGGCTTGCCGCGGCGCGAGCCGTTGATGAAGAGCTCGAGCCGCCGCACGTCGATCCACGGCGCGGCGTCGACCTCGATGTCGAGGCGCGCGCGCCCGCGCGGCGCCGGCGCCAGCTGCCCCATGCCGCGGCCGGCGACCGACACTTTGATGAAGGGCCCGTTGGTCACGAGCGCCTCGTGCTTCTTCTTGAGCGCGGCGACCAGCGCGGCGGCGTCGAGCGGCGCGTTCTCGGCCACCGGAATGCACGTGCGCGGCCAACCGACCTCCTGCCCGGCGACGAGGTGCGAGTCGCTGCCGCCGACCGCGGTGAAGATGTAGCCGCGATCGAGCAGCGACAGCCAATCGCGCAAGACCGGCTCGACCTTGGTCGTGTCCCTGCCGCTGAAGATCTCGAGCGCGTCGAAGGCGCCGAGATCGGCGCCGCCCGCCTTGTCCTCGATCCCGACGTTCTCGAAATAGCCGGTGCGCCCGCCCGCGCGTGGATGGTTCAAGATGACCACGCGATCGGGCCCTTTGAGCGTGCGCAAGAGCTCGCGCGGCGAGTGGCCGCTCACCTCGGGCGCGGCCGACGAGGGGATGACGCTGAAGTGGCCGAAGCGCTCGATCGACACCTCGTCGCCCACGATCACCGTCGGCGCGATCGGCGCGCGCAGCTGGCCGATCGCCGCCGCCCAATCGACACTGGCGGCGTTGTGATCGCTGGCGACGACGACGTCGAGCCCTTCGGCGAGATCGGATGCCAGCCGATCGACGAGCGACACCGCCGCGTCCGCCGACGGCGCCGCGTGCTGGTGCGGATCGAAGCAGCGCCAACCGAAGGCGTCGACCACGCGGCGCAAGTCGACCTCGAGCGTCGCTGTCTCGCCGGCCACGACCTCGACGCGCCGCTCCTCGAGCGAATACTGCGGCCCGCGCGAGACCAGCACGCGATAGACGCCGGGCGGCAGCGCCACCTCGCCCTCGCCGCGCGCGCCGAGGACGTAGTTGTTCGCTTCGGCGGCGAACGGCGGCCCGAGGTGCGGATCGCGCGTCGGCGCGATGCCGAGGATGGTCAGCCGGGCCGGCAGCGGCGCGCCGTTTTCGCGCACGCGATAGGCGAGGGTGCCCTTTTTCGACATGATGACGTCGTGCGACGCGCCCGCGCCTTCGCCGACGGTGACGTCGAGCTCGGCCGGCCCGCTGCGCCCGATGCCTTCGGCGCGCACGCGATAGTCGCCCGGCGGCAAGAGCACCGCGTAGCCCTGTGCCGTCGAGCGCGTCATCGCCACCGGGCCGTCGCGATCGTCGAAGGTGACGCGCGCGCCGGGGAGCATCTCGCCCGACGCCTCCTCGAGGATGCGCCCGGAAAGGCGCGTCCAGCGCGACTTTCGCAGCCCGGCCAGCGCCTCGTAGAGCGTCGTGTCCGTGGGCGCGCCGATCACCAGCCAGCGTACGACCTTGGCGCTGGCGCCGGGCGGCAGATCGACGACCTGCGCGTTGAAGTCGGTCCACTCCCAGTCGTTGCGCGCGTCGAGCGGCCCGTCGGCGACGGCATAGGCGTAGGCCGCGTCCTCGCCGAAGCCGGCGACCCAACCGGCGTCGACGGTCACGCGCCCGGCGACCTCGAGCCCCTTGTGCGGCACAAAGCGCTCGGCGCGCCCCCAATCGACCGCATCACCGACGGCGTATTTTTCGAGCGCCGTCTTGCCGCCGTTGGTCAAGGTCGAGGTGATGCGCAAGGCGCGCATGCCCGGCTGGAGCGCGTACTCGGTCTCGACGGCGACGGCGGCGTTGTCCGAGTCGTGCCCGCGCGCGATGACCACGGCGCTCGTGCCGCGATCGACCACTTCGACGCGCTCGTAGATCGGCTGCCGCGGAAACGAGTCGGCCAGATAGCCGTAGACCTGTCCGAGCGCATCGTGCCCGCCGGCCGGCGCCGCGTCGATGACGTTGCCGCCCGACTCGGCGAAGCCGAACGCGTGCGCCGGCGCCGAGACGATCACGGCCACGAGATCGTTGTCGAGGCGGAAGTCGCCGACGCGCCCTTCGGCGGCGGCCCCGTCGAGAAGATCGGTCGCGCGGGTCACCGCGAACGCGCGCGCCGGACGGGCGGCCGGCTCGCTCGCCGGCGACTCCTCGGGCGTGGTCCCGCCGCCGGTCGGCAGCGCCAGCGGCGGGCCGAGGCAACCGGCCCCGGCGACGACGGCGACGACCAACCAGGCTCGAGTCACGCCGCCTCAGCGTAGTCCACGGTCGCCTTGCGTGGCAACGGGCCGCGTGATAACTCAGTGACGTTCCAACTACGGGAAGGTGCAGGGATGTCCGGCCATAACCGATGGTCCAAAATCAAGCACACCAAGGCCGCCTCGGACGCCAAGAAGTCCAAAGGGTGGACCAAGCTGCTCAAGGAAATCACCGTCGCTGCCAAGGGCGGCGGAGATCCCGGCGGCAACCCGCGCCTGCGCACGGCCGTCGATAAAGCGCGCGCCGGGAACGTCCCCAACGACACCATCAAGCGCGCCATCCAGAAGGGCACCGGCGAGCTCGGTGCCGAGAGCTACGAGGAGCTCTTGTACGAGGTCTACGGGCCGGGCGGCACCGCCGTCGTCGTCGAGATCCTGACCGACAACCGCAATCGCACCGCCGGGGAAATCCGCAAGGTGCTCGAGCGCGGCCACGCGAAATTGGCGGCCTCGGGCTCGGTGCTGTACCTCTTTCATAAGAAGGGGCGCCTCTTGTTCGAGAAGGACGTCGGCGAGGACAAGCTGATGGAAGCGGCGCTCGAAGCCGGCGCCGACGACGTGCGCGCCGACGGCGAGGGTTTTCTCGTCGAGACCGAGGCGGGCAAGCTGCACGACGTGCAGGACAAGCTGGAGAAACAGAGCCTCAAGCCGCTGCACTCCGAAGTCGGCATGTATCCCGATACGCATGTTCGCCTCGAGGGCGACGCCGCCGCGCAGATGATCAAGCTGGTGCAGGCGCTCGAGGATCACGACGACGTGCAGAACGTCTACGCCAACTACGACATCGACGACGCGCTCATGGAGCAGCTCAGCGCGTGAGCCGCATCCTCGGGATCGATCCGGGGACTCGCTATTTCGGATATGGCGTCATCGAGAGCGTCGGAGCCAATACGACAATCAGACGCGTTCGGTACATCGAGTGCGGCGTCATCGAGCCCAAGCGCGCCGGCGAGCTGGCGGCGCGGCTCGGCGAGATCGCCGCCGGGCTCGCCGAGATCCTCGACGAGCTTCGGCCCGACGTCGTCGCCGTCGAGGGCGTGTTTCACGGTGTCAACGCGCGCTCGGCGCTGCAGCTCGGCCACAGCCGCGGCGTGGCGCTGGCGACGGCGGGCGCGCGCGACTTGAAGGTGCACGAGTACGCGCCGGCGACGGTCAAGCGCGCGGTCGCCGGCAACGGGCAGGCGACCAAGGATCAGGTGCAGGCGATGGTGCTGGCGCTGTGCGGGCTCAAGCGCGCGCCGCGGCTCGATGCGTCCGACGCGCTCGCCGTCGCCATCTGCCATGCGTTCCGCGCCACGACGCGGCTGGCGATCCCGATGAAGGCGCGGCGATGATCGCGCTGCTCCGCGGCGCGCTCGCCGAAAAGGGCATCGACCACGTGCTCGTCGACGTCGGCGGCGTCGGCTATCGCGTGGCGGTGTCGCTCAACACGCTGGCGGCGCTTCCGCCGGTCGGCAGCGTCGCCACACTGCACACCGAGCTCATCGTGCGCGAGGACTCCTTGTCGCTGGTCGGCTTCGCCACGGTCGACGAGCGCGCGGCGTTCCACCTCGTGACGAGCGTGCAGGGCATCGGTCCCAAGCTGGCGATGTCGATCCTCTCGACGATGGACGCCGGCGCGCTCGCCGCGGCGATCCGCGACGGCGACCACGCGCGCCTGACCAAGATCCCCGGCATCGGCAAGAAGACTGCCGAGCGCATGGTGCTCGAGCTGCGCGACAAGTTCCGCGCAGCGGGCGGCAGCGCGGCGGCACCGAAAATCGGCGGCTCGCACGCGGTCGCCTCCGCGCTCATCAACCTCGGCTACAAGCCCGCCGAAGCCGAGCGCGCTGCCGCCGACGCCGCCAAGGCGCACCCCGGCGCCGGCGTCGCCGAGCTGGTAAAAGCGGCGCTGCGCACCCTCGCGGAGTAGAGTAGCGGCATGCGCAAGAAGCACGACGAAGGCGCCGCCGAAGCCGAAGCGCCGGCGCCGCCGCGGCCGCGCCTGGTCGACGCCGCGCTCGTCGAGGACGACGCCGCGCTGCGCCCGCGCAGCTTCGACGAGTATGTCGGCCAATCCAAGGTCGTCGGCAACCTCAAGGTCTTCGTCGAGGCGGCGCAAAAGCGCGGCGAGGCGCTTGACCACGTGCTCTTCTCCGGCCCGCCCGGCATCGGCAAGACGACGCTGGCGCACCTCATCGCGCATGCGCTCGGCGTTCCTTTGCGCGCGATCGGCGCGCCCGCCATCGAGCACAAAGGCACGCTCGCGTCGTACCTGACGTCGCTGTCCGAGCGCGGCGTCTTCTTCATCGACGAGGTCCACCGCCTGCAGCCGGTGGTCGAGGAATATCTGTACCCGGCGATGGAGGACTATCGGTTGGAGATTCCCGTCGGCGACGGACCGAACGCCGAGATGCTGCCGCTCAAGCTGCCGCACTTCTCGCTGGTCGCCGCGACCACGCGCACCGGGCTTCTGTCGGCGCCGTTTCTCTCGCGCTTCGGCATCGTCCTGCGCCTCGACTACTATTCTCCGACCGAGCTCACCGAGATCGTGCGCCGCTCGGCCAAGAAGCTCGGCGTCGCGCTCGACGATGGCGGCGCCGCAGAGATCGGCCGGCGCGCGCGCGGCACGCCGCGCATCGCCAATCATCTGTTGAAGCGCGTGCGCGACTTCGCCGAGGTGCAGGGCGACGGGCGCGTCACGCGCGAGCTGGCGGCGGGCGCGCTCACGCGCCTCGGCGTCGACGAGCTCGGGCTCGACGAGCTCGACCGCACGCTCTTACGCACGATCATCCAGAAGTTCGACGGCGGCCCCGTCGGCGTCGAGTCGCTCGCGGCCGCGTGCGCCGAAGAGCGCGACACCATCGAAGACGTGTGCGAGCCGTACCTCATCCAAGAGGGGCTCCTCATGCGCACGCCGCGCGGCCGCGTCGCCACCCGCCGCGCGCACGAGCACCTCGGCCTGCCGCCGCCGCGCCAGGGCTCGCTGCTCTAGCTACGCGCTCTCGGGACGCGCGCCGGCGATGCGCTCGATCTCGGCGGCGATCTCGCTCGCGCGCTTGCCCTTCGAGATCCACGGCAGCCCGCCCGCTTCGGCCGCCGCGTCGGACAGCGCCACGTCGTCCATCGCCGACCACAAGATCACCTGCGGCGGATGCTCGAGCTCGAGCTTGGCGATGAGCGTCGCCAGCGCCGAGCCGCCCAGGCCCGGCATCATCACGTCGAGCAGCACCACGTCGGGCGGGTCGCGCACGATCTGCGCCGAGACCCCGAACGGCGTGGCGCACGCGTGCACCGCGTGGCCGCGATGCGCCAGCAGCTTCGACATCATGTCGAGCACGGTGGCGTCGTCGTCGACGAGGAGGATCTTCACGGGCGCGACTTTTGAAGCTCGAGGCGGAGCAGCGCCGAGTCGACCTCGGAAAAGCCGTGCGCCACATAGAAGCCGCGCTGGTAGCTCTGGCGCGCGCGATTGGTCGTGAGATCGATGCGCCGGCAGCCGAGCCCGCGCGCGTAGCTGATCGCCGCTTCGAGCAGCGCCGCGCCGATGCCGTCGCCGCGTCGCCGCTCGTCGACGACCAGCTCGTCGATGCAGGCAGCGCGGCCGCCGAGCCGAATCTGCGGCCGCTGCGACATCGACAGATAGCCGATCACGCGCAGCCCCTCGACGGCGACGTAGACCGCGGCCTCGGGATGGCGCACGACCTGCGCGAAGGTCTCGTCGAAGCCGCGATGATCCGGCTGATAGCCGAGCTGGTCGACGAGCGCGAACACGTGCGACGCATCCCCGGGTCGGGCGCGCCGGACATTGACGCCGGCGGGCAGGGCCATCACGCGTTCGGCCTCACGGGTCGATTGTAACCGCGCGCGCAGAGATCGACAAGTTTGCGAGATGGCGCACTTCGTCGACAATCGCGCGGTGGGCCTCGCCGCGCTGCCGTTGGTCGTCTCGATCGTGGTGGCGCCGGCGCAGCTCAAGATGGAAGCGGGCGCCGCGCCGGCGACGGTGACGGTGAGCGCGCCGGGCGCGACCCACTTGCGCCTGTGGTGCTCGACGGGCGCGATCGGCCGCGCGCAGCCGATCGGCGCTGCGAGCGAGGGACACTTCGCCGCCAGCTTCACGCCGCCGCCGTCGGGCAAGCCGACCTTCGCGGTCCTCGCCGCGTGGGACGAGGACAGCGGCGAGGCGGCGACGGCGACGGTGACGCTGATCGGCCGCAGCGAGATCCCCGTCGAGACCGAGGCCGGCGCGCTGGTCACCGCGACGGTCCACGGCCGCCGCTCGACCGCGCGCGCCAACGCCGCCGGACACGCGCGCGTGCCCGCATGGGTGTGGCCGGGCGATCGCGCCGCGACGGTGAGCGCCAGCGACGCCGCCGGCAACGTCACCACCAGCGAGGTTCCGCTCGAGCTGCCGCCGCCCGACGGCGTGTTCCTGCTGGCGCCGGCGGAAGTGGCGGCGGGGCAGCCGGTGCGCGTGTGGGCCTTCGCCTCGAGCGCGGTGGTGCCCGAGTTGGCCGCGAGCGGCGCGTCGCTGTCCTCGGTCGAGCGCGGCCCGGGCGCGACCGCGGCCACGCTCGTCGCGCGCGCCAGCAATGACGTCGCGTTGACCGCGACCGCCGGCAACGATCACGCCGCGCGGCAAATCCGCGTGGCGACGGCGACCGCGCCGCCCGAGGGCTCGATCGAGCTCGTCTTCGGCCCGCTGCCGGAGCTGCCGCCGTGGGCGCAACAGCGGCCCGACGGATCGACGCCGTCGCCCGCCACGACTCCGCCGGTCGCGCCCATCGCGATCGATCGCCCGCTGTCGCGCACCGAGCTCGGCGTCGCGCTCGTCGGCCGCTTCTCCGGCGCCTTCCTCGGCATCGGCCCCACCGTCGAAGCGCGCCGCCGTCTCGGCCGCTGGTTCGCCGTCGGCGCCGATCTCGACGGCCGTTGGGCCGTCGGCAAGCTCGGCGGCAGCGACGCCCGCGGCGGCGGCCTCGGCCTGCGCCTGGCCGGCGACCTCCGCCTCACCGTCGCCGCGCGCGTCACGCTCTTCGCCACCCTCGGCGCCGGCGGCCACTTCGCGCGCGTCCGCCACGCCGCCGCCACCATCACCGACGGCGGCCCGTCACTCTCCGCCGTCGCCGGCCTGCTCGTGCGCGCCGGCCCCGGCTACGTCACCGCGTCCATCGGCTACGCCTGGACGCCACTTGCCCGCGAGGCGCTCGCCAACCTCGACGGCGGTGTCCTCAGCGTTGGTTATCGCGTTGCGCGATGGCCGCGTCGCCGTCGCCGTCGCCGTCGCCGTGGCGGTGGAACGCGATCTCTGCGTCGCCGTCGCCGAGCACGAGGTAGGTAAAGCCGAACCCGCGCGCGCTCT
>DASXOU010000518.1:0-7464 GCA_036494045.1 Polyangia bacterium
ATGCCGATCGTGTGCATGTCGCTCGAGCCCTTGAACAGCCGGCGCAGCGTCAGCATCTCCCAGAGCACCACGCCGGCGACGAACAGGTCGGCACGGTGATCGACGTCGGCGTCGCAGTCGACCTGCTCCGGCGCCATGTAGCCGAACTTGCCCTTCAAGACGCCGACCTGCGTGCGATTCTCCGACGCCAGCGCCAGCGCCTTGGCGATCCCGAAGTCGAGCAGCTTGACGCTGCCGTCGAAGCCGACCATCACGTTCGACGGCGACACGTCGCGATGGATGAGCCGCATCGGCTGCCCATCCTCGTCGGTGAGCGCGTGGGCGTACGCCAGCGCGCGGCAGACCTCGCGCGCCACGTACGCCGCCAGCTCGACGGGCGGCGCCGCGTCGCGATCCTTCATCGACTTCATGAGCGAGTTGAGATCGCGCCCGTGCACCCACTCCATCGCGAGGTAGTACTCGCCGCCGACCTCGCCGAACTCGTAGACCTGCACGATGTTCCGATGGTTCAAGGACGCCGAGAGCCGCGCCTCCTCGACGAACATGCGCACGAACTCTTCGTCGCAGGCGAGCTCTGGCAGGATGCGCTTGACCACGAGCTTGCGCGCGTAGCCCTTTGGCCCCAGCGCCTTGGCCTTCCAGACCTCCGCCATGCCGCCGCGTCCGAGCCGCTCGAGGAGCTGGTACTTGCCGAAGGGCACGCCGAGCGCGTCTGGATTGGTCCCGACCACGATCGGGTTCTACCGACGGCAACGCCCGGTGCAACGGAAGGAAAACGCTTACATCGAGTAACGGCGCGAAAATCCTACGCGCGTAACTTGTAGCCTCTAGCGAGCATGACCCAGACGACCGAGCCCGACGACAGCGTCAGCACCAGCGTGATGGCGATGCCGAGCCACGGCGAGACGTCGGAGCGGCCGATGATGCCGTAGCGCAGCCCTTCGACCATGTAGAGGATCGGGTTGGCCTTGGTGATCGTGCTCCACGGCTCGGGCAGCATGCGCGCCGAGTAGAAGACGCCGCCGAGAAACGTCAGCGGCGTGATCACGAACGTCGGGATGAGGTTGAGCTGCTCGAACTTGTCGCTCCAGATGGCGACGACGAGCCCGAAGAGCGCGAACTCGGCAGCGACGAGCAGCGCGAACGCGATCACCCAGCCCGGATGCGCGATCGAAAATCCGGTGAACAGCGCCGCCACGATCCACACGATGCCGGCGACGAGCACGCCGCGCACCACGGCGGCGAGCGTGAAGGCGCCGACCAGCTCGCCCGGCGACAGTGGCGCGACCAGAAGGTCGACGATCGTCCCCTGCATCTTGGCGATGAACATCGACGACGCTGTGTTGAGGAACGCGTTCTGGATGAGCGACAGCATCACCAGGCCGGGCACGATGAAGCGCACGTAGCTGACGCCGTCGACCTGACGCACGAGGCCGCCGAGCGCGAAGCCGAAGACGAGGAAGTAGAGCGCGGTGGTGATCACCGGCTGCGCGATGGTCTGCCCCGGCACCTTGAGAAAGCGGCGCGTCTCTTTGACGAGGAGCGTCTTGAAGCCGATGGTGTTCATGCCGCTCCTTGCTTCTGCGTCAGCGCGAGAAACACCTGCTCCAGCGACGGCTGCTCGGTGCGCATGTCGAGCACGCGGCCGGGCAGCGCCGCGACGGCGGCGAGCACGTCCGAGGCGTCGCCTTCGATGGGGCAGCTCACCGTCGAGCGGGTGTCGTCGAGCGTGGCGCCGAGCGCGCGCAACTTTTCCGGCAGCGGCGCCACCAGCGGCTCGGCGAGGCGGAAGAACGCCTGCTTCTTGCCGTGCTGCGCGCGCAACACATCCGGTTTGTCGACGGCAATGAGCCGCCCGCGATCGATCACCGCGACGCGATCGGCGAGCTCCTCCGCCTCTTCGAGGTAATGCGTGGTCAAGACGATCGTGGTGCCTTCGTTGCGCAGCTTGCGCACGTAGGCCCAGAGCTCCTTTCGCAGCGCCACGTCGACGCCGGCGGTCGGCTCGTCGAGAAACGCGACGCGCGGCCGATGCACCAGCGCTTTGGCGATGAGCAGGCGCCGCCGCATGCCGCCCGAAAGCTCGCGCGAGGTCACGTCCGCCTTTTCCGTCAGCGCCATCGCGGCCAAGAGCTCGTCGATGCGCGCCTCCGACGGCGGCACGCCGAAGTAGCCCATCTGGAAGCGCAGCACTTCGCGCGGCGAGAAGAAGGGATCGAAGTTCACCTCTTGCGGAACGAGGCCGACGATCTTGCGCGCCGCCATCGCGTCGGCGACGACGTCGTAGCCGTGCACGCGCGCCGAGCCCGCGCTCGCGCGCGTCAGCCCGCAGACGATCGAGATCCACGTGGTCTTGCCGGCGCCGTTGGGCCCGAGCAGCGCAAATATTTCCCCGGGCTCGATCGACAGGCTGACGCCGCCGAGCGCTTCGACCTTGGGATAACTCTTTCGGAGCGCGTCGGTCTCGACCGCCGGCGAGGGCATGGTCTCCGCTCTTAACGCCTTCGCGCCGCGAGCGCAACGGGGGCGCGTGGCCACAGGCCACTTCTCTGGCGGCCACGGCGGTTGCCGCCCGGGGCTCGCGACAACGGTGCTTGCCGCGCAAGTGCCCGATCCGCCGTGCTGCAAACGCGGCACAGCGGGTGCAATCGACCTCGCGCGAAGGAGCGACAACAGATGCGCGCAGACGAGCTGGTGGTGCTGACCAAGGCCGAATACGACGAGCTGAAGGCTCGCGCCGAGGGCAGCGCGGGGGACACGGGCGAGCTGTTCAACTCCGAGGAGATGCAGGCGATCCGCGAGCAGTACGAGGAGCGGATCCTCGTCGAGCAGGAGAAGCGCGAAGAGCTGGAGTGGTACATGCGCATGGAGCTCGCCAAGCTGCGCGACGCCGAGCTGTCGGCGCGCCGCGCAGCCGACGAGATCCGCCAGATCGAGCTCAAGTTCCGGGGATTGCTGGTGGACGAGGACATCACGCAGGTGAGGTCTACCGTCCCTAGCACGAGTCTCCACCCCGTGGCGCCCAAACCGCAAGCGGTGGTCGCGCTGCGGAAGCCGGTGCCGCCGCCGATTCCGGAGGCCGCCAGCCACTCGAACGGCAACGGCTCGAGCTCGCACGCCGACCGCTTCCGTGCCGCGATGGCGCACCGCAAGTCCTACGACGCGTAGTAGCCTCCCGCCATGCCTACCGCCTTCGTCGCCGGCGCCACCGGATACACCGGGCGCGCGCTCATGGACGTCTTCGCGCACGAAAAAACCGATTGGAAGCCGCGGCCGCACGCGCGCACGGCCGGCAAGCTCGCCGGCGCAGTCGTTTGCGATCCGCGCGACGTCGCCAAGCTCACCGACGGCATGCGCGGCTGCGACGCGGTCGTGCAGCTCATCGGCACGGTGCGCGCGCGCTTCGCCGAAGGCGACTACGACGACATCGACTACGGCACCACCGTCGCGCTCGGGCAAGCGGCTCAGGCCGCCGGCGTGCCGCGCCTGCTCTTATTGTCGTCGGTGGGCGCGGCTTCGGCGCGCGGCAAGTATCTCGCGGTCAAGCGCAAGACCGAAGCGTGGGTGGAGGCGAGCGGCCTCGAGTACACCATCGTGAGGCCGTCGTTCATCGTCGGGCAGGGTCGCCGCGCCGCGCAGGTTTTGGGATTTTTGACCTATCCGATTCCGTCGCTGCGCGGCATCGAGGTTCACGATCTGGCGCGCGTGTTTCTGCGCGCGCTCGAGCGGCGCGACGAAGTGCGGAACAAGATCTTGGAGGGGAGCTCGATCTGGAAGTTGCTTTAGCCGCGGCGCCAGTGGCCGGGGCGGTGCACCCAACCGCGGGGCGTGTGCTCCCAGCGATTCGGCTCCCACGTCCAGCCCGCGCGCGGCGCCGACCAATGGCCGCCGACCCAAACGTGGCGTCCCATGTTCCAACGCCAGAAGCCAGGGATCCAGACGGCGCCGCCGAACGGCGCGGCCGGACGAACCTCGACGATTGGCTCGGGCGGCGCCTGCGTCACGACCTCTTCCTGCGCCGGCGCGGGGCCCGGATCGTAGACGTAGGTCGGCGAGGTCGGCTGGTTCATCGCCCAATGACCCTCGAAGAAGGTGTAACGGCCGCCTTCGTTGACCCAACGCGCGGCGATCCAGTGATAGCCGGCGCCAGGCGGGAGCGCGTAACGGCCGGGCATCCAGACGTGCGCGCCACCGCGCCACGCCCAATGGCCGGCGATCCAGACGTGGTTCGGCGACGGAGCGACAGGACGAACTTCGGCGCGCAGCGGAGGCGGCGCGACCATCACGCGGACGCCCGGAACGATCGGCTGTGCGTGCGCGACGCTCGGAGCGATCGACAGCATCGATACTGCGACAAGCGAAAGTAGAATCCGACGCATGGACTACCCCCTTCTAAGAATTGAGATGCGGGAAGATATCACGATTACCAATAGCGGGCGGATCGATGGTAACGGCGGTAGTGAGCGCGCGGTACGTACGCGATGCAGCCACCGAGGAACGGCAACAGCAGTAAAGCGGCAAGCCCAAGCTTCTTCATGGCTTCATCTCCTCGTCTTTCCGACGCCAGGCGCGCGCTCTTTATTCACGTTGCAAATCGGCGCTTTCTCGTTACATTCGCACCTTCATGAAGCTGCCAATCATTACGGACGAGTCGTTCCCCTCGTCGCGAAAAGTGCACGTGCTCGACGGGGAGCTGGCGGTTCCTCAGCGCGAGATCGCGCTCTCGGGCGGCGAGGCTCCGCTGCGCGTCTATGACACCTCGGGTCCGCAGGGACACGAAGCGACGCTCGGGTTGCCCAAGCTGCGGCAGCCGTGGATCGAGAAGCGCGTGGCGCGCGGCGACGGCAACTTCTCGCAGATGCACTACGCGCGGCGCGGCGAGCTCACCGAGGAGATGCGCTTCATCGCGATTCGCGAAGGCGTGACGCCCGAGTTCGTGCGCGACGAAGTGGCGCGCGGGCGCGCGATCATTCCGGCGAACCGCAATCACCTCGAGCTCGAGCCGATGATCATCGGCTCGAAGTTCCTGGTGAAGATCAACGCCAACATCGGCAACTCGGCGGTCACGTCGACGATTCAAGAAGAAGTCGAGAAGATGAAGTGGGCGGTGCAGTGGGGCGCCGACACCGTGATGGATCTGTCGACCGGGAAGAACATCCACGAGACGCGCGAGTGGATCGTGCGCAACTCGCCGGTGCCGATCGGGACGGTCCCGATCTATCAGTGCCTGGAGAAGGTCAAGGGCAAGGCGGAAGATCTGAACATCGACGTCTTTCTCGAGACCTTGATCGAGCAGGCGGAGCAGGGCGTCGACTACTTCACGATCCACGCCGGCGTGCTTCTGCGCTACATCCCGCTGACGGCGAAGCGCGTGACGGGGATCGTCTCGCGCGGCGGATCGATCATGGCCAAGTGGTGCCTGGCGCACCACAAAGAGAGCTTCCTCTACACCGAGTTCGAGCGCATCTGCGAGGTGATGAAGAAGTACGACGTCAGCTTCTCGCTCGGCGACGGGCTGCGCCCGGGATCGATCGCGGACGCCAACGACGCGGCGCAGTTCGCGGAGCTGGAGACGCTCGGCGAGCTCACCAAGATCGCGTGGCAGCATGACGTGCAGGTGATGATCGAAGGGCCCGGTCATGTGCCGATGCACAAGATCAAGGAGAACGTCGACAAGCAGATGCAGATCTGCCACGAGGCGCCGTTCTACACGCTCGGGCCTCTGGTGACCGACATCGCGCCGGGCTACGACCACATCACGTCGGGGATCGGCGCGGCGATGATCGGCTGGTTCGGCACGGCGATGCTCTGCTACGTCACGCCGAAGGAGCACCTCGGGCTGCCCAACAAGGACGACGTCAAGACCGGCGTCATCACCTATAAGATCGCGGCGCACGCGGCCGATCTGGCCAAGGGGCATCCGGGAGCGATCGAGCGCGATAACGCGTTGTCCAAGGCGCGCTTCGAGTTCCGCTGGCAGGATCAGTTCAACCTCGCGCTCGATCCGACGACGGCGAAGGATTTCCACGACGAGACGCTGCCGGCGGACGCGGCCAAGCACGCGCACTTCTGCTCGATGTGCGGGCCGAACTTCTGCTCGATGCGGCTGACCGAGGACGTGCGCGCGATGGCCGAGGAAGGCATGGCCGACAAGGCGCGCGAGTTCCGCGACAAGGGCGGCGAGATCTATCAGCCGGCCGAGCCGAGCGCGTCGCGCGCGCCGGCGAGCTCGGCGCGCACTTCCTGATCGGGCTCGCGCTGAAGTGCGCTGGCGACGAGGGCGCTGAGCGCGGACGCGCCGGTGGGCGGCAGCGACGCGCGTTGGCGGGCGACGATCTGCGCGATCGCCCAGGCGACGTGGGCGCGCACTAACGGCGACGGCTCGCCGAGCGCGTGCATGAGCGGCGGCAGCTCGTCGACGCCGCCCGTGTTGCCGAGCGCGACGGCGACGTTGCGCAGGAGCTGCGGGCGGTGGATGCGGCGCAACGCGGAGCCGGCTTGCCACTTGCGGAACTGCGCGGCGCCGAGCGCGAGCAGGCGCACGAGAAACGGGCGGCCGTAGCCGTCGCGCGGCGCCAGCTCGGGCGCGCCCGATGGTTTTTCGCCGGCGTTGAACGGGCAGACGTCCTGGCAGACGTCGCAGCCGAAGACGTGATCGCCGACGAGCGGACGGAGCGCGCGCGGGATCGGTCCGGGATTTTCGATCGTGAGATACGAGATGCAGCGGCGTGCGTCGAGCGTGTAGGCGTCGACGAAGGCGCCCGTCGGGCAGGCGTCGAGGCAGCGCGTGCAGGCGCCGCAGCGCGGGCTGGCGTCGTCGAGCGGGCCGGGCGCGCAGTCGAGATCGGTGAGCAGCTCGCCGAGGAGCACGAAGCTGCCGAGGCCGGGCGCGATCAGCATCGTGTTCTTGGCCTGGAAGCCGATGCCGCTGGCGGAGGCGACCTCGCGCTCGAGGACCGGCGCGGTGTCGACGCAGGCGACGAACGCCACCGCGGCGCCGCTCTTGTGCGCGACGGCGGCGGCGAGCGCGCGCAGCTTCTGCTTGAGGACCACGTGATAGTCCTCGCCGCGGGCGTAACGGGCGATGCGGCCGCGCGGGCCGCGCGCGAGGCGACCGGCGGGGACGTCGGCCGGATCGGCGTGCGCGTACGAGAGCGCGACGGCGACGATGGTGCGCGCCGACGCCAGGATCGCGCGTGGATCGCGCCGCTCGTCGGCGTGCGCGTCGAGGTAACCCATGTCACCGGCGTAACCGCGCGCGAGCCAGTCGCGGAAGACGGCGTGGCGCGCGAGCGGCGCGACCGGGGTAAACCCGATGCGCTGAAAACCGAGCGCGGCAGCCTCGGCGCGAAAGAGCGCGGCGGCGGCGGCGGGATCGGGCAAGGGCGGCGTCACGCGGCTTGGTTAGCACACCCGGCGGCGGCTGTCGGGATTCGTTACATCGTGTTCCGGGGAAATACAATT
>DASXOU010000519.1:0-1932 GCA_036494045.1 Polyangia bacterium
GCCGGATCCTAGAGGCGGGCGGCGAAGCGGCGCGCGAATAGATAGGCGTCGCCCGGCCAGCGCGCCGACACGTAGCGTCCGTCCTCGACGATGAAGGCGCCGACGTCGTCGGAGTCGGTGCCGCGCTTCTTCATGATGAGCGGGCCGCGCACGAACTGGGCGGCGTCGTCGAGCGCGGCCTTGACCTCGTCCTCGACGTAGGCGGGATAGGTGCGGTAGTAGCGCCCGAGCTTCCAGAAGGTCATGAGATACGCGCCGCGCTCCATGTACTTCGGCAGGCACGTCGTGCGCGCGCCGGCCAGAACGCTCTTTCCCGTCGCCGGATCCTTGGCGCGCGCGAGCACGAGCACGCCGTGACAGATGGCGCCGACGGGCCGTCCGGTGCGCCAGAACGCGGCCACTCGATCCTGCAGCACGGTCGACCCGAGATACTGCCGCATCCCCGGCGCGTGGCCGCCGGGCAGGATCAGCCCGTTGTATTCGCCCGGCTCGATCGCGCTCCAGGCGATCGGCCGCGTGAACGCCGGCGACGCGGCCATCTCGTCGTACAGCCGGCGCGGCTCGTCGGCGGGGCCGAGCGCGCCGAGCGACCCGTCGAGGAGGCGCTGGTCGCCCGCCGGCGGCGCGCCGCCCTTTTCCGTCGCGAAGACGATCTCGTGCCCGTCGCGCGTGAGCGTGCGCCAGGGGACGGCCGTCTCCGTCGGATCGAAGTCCACATCCGGCAGCGGCATCAGCACGCGCGCCATCGGGCCATCATAATGGGCCTGGCACGCGTCGTGAAGCCTCTGCCGCGCATGACGTACGGATCGATGCGCTGGCGCCAGACGCTCTATGTTCACTGGATCGTGCCGCCCGACACGCTGGTGGCGCGGATTCCGCGCGCGACCACGCTCGATCGCTGGCGCGGCCACGCGGTGGTCAGCCTCGTCGCTGTCGACGTCGAGGGGCCGGCGCCGCGCGCGATCATGAAGACGCCGGTGGCGCACCTGTTCCGCTATCGCCAGCTCAACCTTCGCACCTACGTCGAGGGGCCACAAGGGCCGGGCATGACGCTCCTCGAGACGCGCATCGATCGGCTCAGCTACGCGCTCGGCGCGCGCCTGGCCGGTATGCCCTATCATCTCGATCGCGAGCTCGTCTACGAGGTGCACGCGGCGTCGCTCGAGCTGCGCGCGCGCGGGCTGCACGCGACCGGCCTCATCAGCGACGCCGGCGCGCGGCCGCTCACCGTCGGCACGCTCGAACATTTCGCCTGCGAGCGCTATCGCGCGTACGCGCAGCTGCCCGTCGGCCGCACGCTCTGCGTCGAGATCGCGCACCCGGCGTGGCGCGCGCGGCCGGTGGCGCTGCAGGAGACGCTGACGCCGGCGGCGCTCGGGCTGCCCGTCGACGCGGCGCCGGCCTCGGCGCAGCTATGCGAGGACGTCGAAGCCGTGGTCGAGCACGTGGCGGCGCCGGTGGACGAGGAAGAAGCGGCGTTCGTTCCCGCGTGATAGCGTTGCCGCGTGATCCGCTTGTTCTTCGGCATCGTGGTCGGCGTGGCGCTCGCCGCCGGCGCCGGCTGGCTCTATCTGCGCGAGGGGAAAGACTGCATCGGCCGCTGCGGCGAGGGCACGCGCTGCTTTGGCGGCCACTGCATCACCGCCGCGCCGCCGACGACGGTGGCGACGGCGCCGACGCCCAAGCGTCGCAAGCGCCATTCGGGCGGCGGCGGCGTCGGCCCGGCGCAGCCCGAGCTCAAGCTCGAGCCTGGCGACGAGCGCAGCGCCACCTCGGGCGACTCGCTCGGACGCGCCGAGCACATCGATCTGTCGCAAGCCGGCGACGACGGCAAGGAGCTGCAGCAGGACGATCTCGACGCGGTCTTTCGCCCCGCGCAGTCGGCGATCTCGCGCTGCATCACCGACGCCGTCGGTGATTATCCGCTCGAGT
>DASXOU010000520.1:0-4922 GCA_036494045.1 Polyangia bacterium
CGGCGGCGCGCAGCTGTCGATGAACTTCTTCGACACGCTCAACACCTTCACGGCGACGGGCGACGCGCGCTACCAGGAGAAGATCAACGCCGAGGAGGTGCGCCGCTTCGAGCGGCTCGTCGACTCCGACGTCAAGGGCGCCTACCAGACGCTGCTCAAGCTCTACAAGCAGCGCACGCCGCTCACGCAAGCGCGCGACGTCGCGCGCGACAACCTCACCATCGTCGAGGGTCGCTACAAGAACGGCGACGCGCTCATCATCGAGTACCTCGATGCGCAGATCGATCTCGCCAACGCCGAGCTGAGCCTGGCGAGCGTCACCGCGCAGCTGCAGCTGCAGTGGTACGAGCTGCAGGCTTCGCTCGGCTACATCGTTGGAGTGGACCATGGCTAACGGCAGTAGAAAACGGCGGCGCTGGATCGCGCCCGTCGTGGTGCTCGTGATCATCGGCATCGTCGTGGCGGTGTTCGCCAAGCGTGGCGGCGCCGGGCCGAAGGAGCTCGATCCGTCGCTGATCACGACGGTGAAGCGCTCGGATCTGGCGATCGAGGTGCTCGAGACCGGCAAGGTGCAGCCGCGCGAGAAGGTCGACGTGAAGTCCAAGGTCGCCGGCCAGGTGCTCAAGGTGTTCGTCGACGCCGGCGTCAAGGTGAAGAAGGGACAGCTCCTGCTCCAGCTCGATCCGATCGACTACGAGCGCAACGTGGCCAAGACCGAGGCCGACGTGGCCGCGGCCAAGAACGCGCTCGAGTTCTCGGAGCTCACGCTCGACCGCCGGCAGAAGGGGCTGGCCGAGCGCGGCGTGGCGCAGATCGACGTCGACACCGCGCTCTCCGACGTCAAGGCCAAGAAGGTGGCGGTGCAGACGGCCGAGGTGACGCTCAACGCCGCCACCGATCAGCTGCACTACACGCGCATCACCGCGCCGATCGACGGCACCGTCACCGAGCGCGTCATCCAGCCGGGCGAAACGGTGGTCCCCGGCGTGCAAGCGACGTTCGACGGCAAGGCGCTCCTCACCGTATCGGATCTGTCGACGCTCATCGTCAAGGCGGACCTCAACCAGATCGACGTCGCCAAGGTCAAGATGGGGCAGAAGGTCAAGGTCACGTTCGATGCGCTGCCCGATCGCACGTACGACGCGACCATCACCAAGATCGCGCCGGCCTCGGTCACGCCGGATGCGAAGTCGGGGTCGACGTCCACTTCGGCGGCGGTCGACGTCTTCCCCGTCGAGGCGACGCTCGACAAGGCCGACACGGCGATCAAGCCCGGCATGACCGCCGATGTGCGCATCCACATCGAGAAGCGCGACCATGTCATCGCGCTGCCCATCGAGGCGGTGGTCAAGGAGAGCGGCAAGCAATACGTCACCAAGGTCATTCCCCTCGAGAAGGGCAAGCAGAAGACGGAGAAGACCGAGGTCACGGTGGGCGCGCGCAACGATCGCGAGATCGAGATCGTCAAGGGCCTGGCCGAGGGCGACAAGGTGCTGATCAAGCCCGCGTCCGCGGCCGAGAACGAATACAAGATGTAGCGCGTGTGGTTCGAGTATCTAAATATCGCGCGCAAGGTCCTGGTCGCGCACAAGTTCCGCTCGCTCCTGACGGTGCTGAGCATCACCATCGGCGCGTTCTCGATCGTGCTCATGTCGTCGCTGGCGCAGTCGGGCTCGACGACGCTGCTCCACGACATCCAGGATCTCGGCGGCGCGCGCCTCATCGGCATCTTCCCGCATCCGCCCGAGCGCGAGGAGGGCAAGGCGTCGAGCTACACCCACGGCATCACCGTGCCCGACCGCGACGTGCTCTTCTCGTCCGTGCCGCACCTCG
Source organism: Polyangia bacterium (assembly GCA_036494045.1). Taxonomy (GTDB): domain Bacteria; phylum Myxococcota_A; class Polyangia; order Palsa-1104; family Palsa-1104; genus JAQBQH01. The sequence continues at coordinate 1,834 of DASXOU010000520.1, forward strand.
AGGCGCACACGATGTGGACGCGCTGGGGCAACAAGGACATGATCGCCGACAACGGCCGCATGTACCGCGCGCGCGTCTTCGCCGGCGACGGTGACTGGTTCGACACCAACAAGCTCGAGATCGCCGACGGGCGCTTCTACACCGAAGAGGAGAACAGCCGCCATCAGCGGGTGTGCGTGATCGGGCACAAGACCGCCGACGCGCTGTGGGACGGCTCGCCCGTCGGCCACACCATGCAGATCGGCCTTCTGCGCTGCCGCGTCGTCGGGGTGTCGGGAACGCGCGAGTTCATGGGCCGCATGATGGGGCTCGACCGCCTCGACTACGTCGCCGTGCCCTTCGAGACGCTCGCCGACATCGATCCCACGGTGCGCGCGGGCGCGCAGATCATCCTCAAGTCCGACGTGGAGGCGAACAACGACATCGTCAAGCGCGTGGCCAACGCCATCTTGAGCGCGCGCCACCACGGCGTCGACGATTTCCAGATCTTCGACTTCGCGCGCGTGATGGACGGGTTCATCGGCTTCTTCCGCGTCATGAGCATCATCGTCGGCTTCATCGCCGGCATCGCGCTTCTGGTCGGCGGCGTGGGGGTCATGAACATGATGCTGGTATCGGTGTCCGAGCGCGTGCGCGAGATCGGGATTCGAAAGGCGATCGGCGCCAACCCGAGCGACATCGGGCGGCAGTTCCTGCTCGAGGCGATCGTCCTCGCCGGCTCGGGCGGCGCCGTCGGCGTCTCCGGCGGCATCGGCATGGCGGTGGCGGCGTCGGCGATCATCCGCCACTTCAAGCCGCGCTGGATCACGGTGATCGCGAGCGACAGCGCCATCATCGCCATCTGCGTCTCGGTCGGCGTGGGCCTGCTCTTCGGCTATTTTCCGGCGCGGCGCGCGGCCAAGCTCGACGCCATCGCCGCCATTCGAGGTGGCTGATGCGGCTCATCGATCAACTGCGCTCGGTGCGCCACACCTTCGACGCCAACCGCGGGCGCACGGCGCTGACGCTCGTCGGCATCATGATCGGCGCCGGCTCGATCGTGCTGCTCGCGTCGATGCTCGCCGGCGGGCAGCAGGCGCTCCTCGATCACGACCAACAAGCCACTGGCGACGACGTCGTCGAGGTCGACTCCGACGAGGTGCCGGTTCAGCAGACGCAGAAGACGCGGCGCGAGCTCGGTCGCGACGACGATCGCGAGCTCTCGAGCTCCCCGGTGCTGCCGGGCGCGCACGTGACCAGCGAGAAGGATCGCTGGACCATGGTCTACTACCACAAGCAGAAGAAGCGCACCGCCGTCACCGGCGTCGAGCCGGTGGCGCTGTCGCTGCATCGGCTGAATGTGGAGCAGGGCCGCTTCATCTCGGACGACGACCTGCACGTGGGCAGCCGCGTCTGCGTCATCGGCATCAACGTCGCGCACGAGCTGTTCCAGGGCGAGCCGGCGCTGGGCCAGCCGGTGACCGCCGACGGCGTCGAGTGGACGGTCGTAGGCGTGCTCGCCAACAAGCCCGGCTTCGGCGGCGGCGACGGCCCCTGGATGTGGAACAGCAAGGTCCTGGTGCCGCGCAGCACCTTCGACGCCGTGTTCGACAAGCAGCACACGGTCGACGAGGTGTTCGTCAAGATCGCCGACGGCAGTGCGCCCTTGCCGGTACGCATCGACCTGGCGCGCAAGGTGATCGACTCGTCGCTGCTCCGGCGTCACTACGGCGTGCAGAACTTCAAGATCGACCGCGACAGCGAGGACGCCCAACAGTTCAACACCATCATCACGGTCATCAAGATCCTGCTGCTCGGCACGGGCCTCTTGTCGCTCTTCGTCGGCGGCATCAACATCATGAACATCATGCTGGTCACGGTGACCGAGCGGACGCGCGAGATCGGCGTGCGTCGCGCCATCGGCGCCAACCCCACGTCGATCATGGTTCAGTTCCTGCTCGAATCAGCGGTGATCGCGCTCGCCGGCGGGCTCATCGGCGTCGTCGGTGGCCTGGGCCTGGCGTGGACGACCGCGACCATCCTCACCAAGATGCTCGGCAGCTGGTCCCTCCACGTCGAGATGTGGTCGATCGCCCTCGGCCTCGGCCTCTCGGTCTCGACGGGCATCATCTTCGGCATCTTCCCGGCGTGGCGCGCGGCCAAGCTCGATCCCGTCGAAGCGCTGCGTTACGAGTAGCGGCGTTCGCGGCGGCTACTTGTCGTCGGAGTGCGCCGGCAGCGCGTGGCGGCGCGTGGTGGCGAGCGCCTTCTTCTCGCGGCGCTTGCGTTTGCGCGCGTCGCGCTCGCTCTCGCCGGGCAGGCGCGTGTGCACCTCGATGTTGCCGAAGTAGACGGTGCCGCTGATGCGCAGAAGCGGGCGATCGGGATCGGCGACGGCGCTGCCGCCGTGGCTCTCGATGTTGCCGAAGATGCTCGAGCCGTCGCACTCGACCGCGAGCTGCGGCGGCACGATGATCTCGAGGTTGCCGCAAAAGACGCGCGCGTCGAGCGTGACGGCGCGGGCGGCGAAGCGCGCCTCGCGGAAGTCGATGACCGCGCTGCCGAAGGTGGTCGTGACCGCGAGCTGATCGGGCACGATCCAGGCGCCGTGGCGCTCGAGGTTGCCGAAGATGGCGCGCAACCGCTTCTTGGTGGCGTTAGCTTGCAGCGAGGCGTCGACGGCGAGCGGCACCAGCGCCGTCGACTTCGACGTCGAGGCGGCCGGCAGGTCGGCGACCAGCGCGTCGAGCTCGGCGACGCCGGTGGCGGAGTGCGCGCGCGCGATGCGATCGTCGAAGTCGTCGAGCGACAGCACGTCGGCGGCGAAGCTGTCCGAGAGCTGCTGGATGGCCGCTTCGCGACGGTCGCGCAGCGCGACCAGCGACGTGGGCGACGGAGAATCGGCCATGCGCTCCGAGCCCGCCCGCTAGTTGGTCAGGCCGCAGGTGCCGGCCGCGGTGCATTTTCCGCAGCCGACGATCGCGCACAGCATCGGGTTGTTGCCGCACGGGACCTGCGTGCAGAACATGCCGAGGCCGCCGTCGGGGATGCCGCCGCCGCCCGGGCCGCCGCCGAAGCCGCCGGTGCCACCGCCGCCGCCACCGGGACCG
>DASXOU010000521.1:0-4610 GCA_036494045.1 Polyangia bacterium
CCGGCGGTGCTGAAGCTTTCCGTAGGCTCGACGAGCAGCGCCACCCCGGTGAACGAGCGGCCGAGCTCCGCGAGCGGAATGCGCCGCGCGCCGAGCCCGGGATCGAGCACCTCGACGAACCCGCGATGGATCCGCTGGAAGACGACGAAGTGGGCAAACTCCCAGTGCAGGATCGATCCGGCAGGCAGGTAGCCGAGCTCGTCGAGCTCGAGCTTGACTCCGCGGCCGCGCAGGCCATACCAGCCGGCCGCGTCGAGAATGGCGCGCGCCGTCGAGCCGTCGCGACCGACGCCCATGACGGTACGCACCTCGTCGAGCCGCACCGCCTTGCCGTGATAGCCGAGCACCATCGCCAGACAAGCGGCGCCGCACTCGGTGAGCGTCAGCTGATGAACCAGCGGGATGCGCCGCCGGCGTCGCCGCCGACCCAGACGCGCCAGCTCGGGAAAGCGCGCGCCGACGTCGTGATCGAACAGGTCAGCGCCCATGGGTCCACAGCACCTTCAACGCGGGCAGCAGCATTCCGGCGATACGCTCGCTGCGGATCGCCGCCTGCGCACGCGCTTGCAGCCCGTCGTAGTAGCTGAGCGGCCGGCCGTCGCTGCTGTCGCTGAGGAAGTGGCGCGCTTCGAGCCGGGCGCGCACGAGCACCACCGGCCCGTCGACGGACATGCTGTCGGCGATGTCCGGTCCAAGGAACCGCTTGGCTTCGCTCGGGCCGACGACCTCGTCACTGACGGAGTCGATGGTGAGCTCGTGATGCTCGCGGTCGTAGCCGACGAGCTCGAAGCCGAGCGCCATTCCCGGTCGCAGCAGCGGTCGATCGTTGCCGGGCAAGAGCGCTACCAGCGACAGCCGCGCTCCGTCGGGCACCAGGCTGAGCACGAGCTCGCCGGGAGCCAGGCGCTGGCCGGGGCGGATGCGCACGTCGCTGACTACGCCCGGCCGCGGCGCGCGCAAGAGTCGCTGGGCGACCCGCGTCGCGGCCAGCTCGCGTTGCGCGCGCAGCGAAGTCAGCGCCTGGCGCGCGCCGGCGTCGGCCGGGTCGCGCAGCAGCTTGATGAGCTGTAGGTCGAACTCCTCGCGCAGCCGGTCGAGCTCTCCGCTCTCGTCTTCGTCGAAGAATTGGACGAGCGGCTGGCCGGCGGCGACACGCTGCCCGGGCTGCACTTCGATCGCGGCGACGGTGCCGGCCAGCTTGGCGGTGAGGTCGATGCGGCCGTCGACACGCACGATGGCCGGGCCGCTCGCGTACTCGTCGACGCGGCCGAGCGCCGCATAGAGCGCGCCCGCGACGAAGACGAGGACGACCAGGGCGAAGGTCCAGCGCGTCCACGACGGCGCCATGCGCAGGAGCGACCCGTCGTAGTGACGGTGCGCGTGATGGACGAGGGCTTCGCCGCGAAAGAGGCGTTGCCGGCCTTCGCGAGCGCGATCAGGTTCCATGGTCGACCCGGCGGAGATGAGCGACCTGGCCCGAGCGGACGCGGCCGCGCAGCTCGGGCGGCACGCGCAGCGTCGCCTCGACGAACAGCGTGCGCGAGGCGGCGTCGATCTCGGGCGCGATCTTCTCGACGACGGCGGTCAAGGTCATGACCCCGGTGGTGACGACCAGCGTGTCGCCGGAGGCCACGTCGCCGGCGCGCTCCTCGGGGACGGCGAAGCGCACGAACAGCTCACCGGCGCCGATGAGCCGCACCACCGGCGCGCCCTTGCGCAGGAGCGCGCCGCGATCGGCGTAACGCGCCACCACGGTGCCGGCGAACGGTGCGCGCAGCTCGCCCGCTTCGACGAGAGCGCGCGCCTCCGCGACGTGCGCGCGCTTCTCGGTCACGCTCGCCTCGGCGGCGGCGACGCGAACCGTGGCCAGCCGCGCCTGATACTGCGACGTCGCCAGTTCTTCCTTCGATACCGTCGAGACCCGCGCTTCACTGCGCAGCTCGACGGTCGACTGGCGGCGCTCGAGGCGCTCGTCCGCCTCGGCGCGCTCGATGCGGGCCTTTTCCAACTCGCTCTCGGCGGCGGTGAGCTCGGCGGTGGCCATGATCGAGCTCTGACGAGCCGAGCGCGTGTCGAGCGTGGCCAGGAGCGCGCCGGTCGCGGCGAAGTCGCCGGGTCGCACGCCGATGCCGAGGACGCGCCCCTCGAGCTGCGAGGTCACGTCGACCGACTCGGGCGCCATGATCACGCCGAGAAACTCTTCGTCGGCCGACGGCGCGATCACCGGCGCCGGCGCCGGCGTGACGGCGAGGACGCGAGCCGGCGCGGCGACGTGACGCTGGTGGCGGCACGCCGGCGCGGCCATCAACAGCAGTGCGGCGATGAGCGCCCTCATGCGCACACCCTGGCCCGTCGGATCGCCAGCTCGGTTCCGTCGACGATCGCGCAATCACCGGGGTTCCAGGCGCGGACTGCCGTCGTCGCGCCGGCGGCGGCGAGCGCGGCGGCGAGACGTCCGAGGAGCTCGGCCTCGGCCGGCTCCGCTTCGCCCCAGCCCACGTCGGCGATGGGCACACCGGCGCGCTCGATGCCGTGCGCGTACGGCAGAAAGTAGCGCGCTCGCGCGGCGCGACAGGCCGCGGCAGTCCCGGCCGGCCCTGCGGTGGTCGACGGCAGCGTACCGCGCTGGTAATCGCGGCGCAGCGCCAGCAAGTGATCGAACGAGAGCGTGAGGATTTGATCGGCCAGGCCGCCGAAGAACGGCGACGGAAAGACGCGCAAGCAGCTCAGCACGACGTCGACGGGGCCGCGCGCGGCGAACGACGCGGTCAAGGCGTCGATCATGTCGCCGGCCGGATCGGCGCCGCTGTCGACGAGCACGATGGCGGAGAAATCGGGCGTGTTGAAGCGGTAGCAGTTGCCCCAGTTGCGCAGCGCCGCTTCGACGCCGGGCCGGTCACGCGTCGGCTGCTCACCGTAGAACGGCAACACGTCGACGTCGATGTCGCCGATGCGCAGCGTGGTTCCCCAGGCGGGCGCGACGACGGCCTGGCCGAGCTCGGCGAGCGCGTCGGCGAAGGGCACGCCGGTGAGCAGGTTGACGCGCGGAACGGCGGGGACGACGACGAGGGTATCGGCGCGGCGCGCCTCGCACAGGATCGAGGCGACGTTCCAGTGATCGGTGTGGCCGTGCGAGACGAGCACGGCGTCGAAGCGATCGCTCGGTGGCGGCGACGGCGCGGCGGCGAGGTTGGGCAGCGCCCACTCGCGTGACAGCGGATCGAGGAGCAGCGTGGTCGTGCGCGAGCGGATCACCAGGCTCGCGTGCTCGCGGCGGTAGATGCCGGGCGCAGCCGCGCTCATCCAGGTCGCGGGCGGCGGCGCGCCGAGCGCCCGATCGGCGAGCGCAGGCGACACGAGCTCGCTCCAACGCTGGTGCGCGGCGGATGTGTCGCCGCCGCACGACTGGCGCAACAGGTCGGCGATGACGCGCGCTTCCGCGGCGCCGAGCTCGGCAGAGCAGCCGCGCGTCTTCTGGGCGCAAGCGCCGAAGCGCCAGGCAGCGTCGCCCGTGGGCAGCGTCGGGAACAGGAGCGCGTCGTTTGCCGGCCGCCCGCCCGAAGTGATCGCCGCCGGGTCGAACCACTCGGCCGGCGCGGCCCCGTCGTCGACGAGCTCTTCGAGGTCGCGACGGCATGCGGCCGGCGCGAAGCCGTCACGGCTCCAGCGCGCAAAGATGCGTGCGGCGGGCCTCCTGTCGATGCCGGAAGCGCGATCGAGCCAGACGCGCACGTCCTTGGCGAGGGACCTGGCAGTGCTCATGGGCACCTCACGTGGGTAGAAGGACCGAGGGGACGAGCCGCGGCGCGGCCGCGCGCAAGAGCGCGTAGCCGACGCCGGACCAACCGACGAAGAGCCCGGGGTTGGGCATCGTGCCGAGCGGTCCCGGCTGCACGAGGTAGCCGCCGCGGCTGCGCGCACGCCGCTCTTGCGCGGCGACGATGGTGTCGGCCTCGGCGATGAGCACGGGCCGATCGAGGCGCTGCCCCAGCTCGCGCAGCACCTCGGCGCGGCCGAGGACGCCGCAGCACAAGTGATCGAGCGGCGGCGCAGCGCTCTGCCGCAGGGCCAGGATGGCGCGCTCGGCATCGTCGCCGAGGTCGCGCTCGTCGAGCATCGCCGCCATCGCGGTGCGGGCGAGCGCGATTCCGCCGGCGCCGGCGCACCAGGCGACGGCAAACGGCGCGTCGACTCCGGGACGCAGATCGGGCCAGTTGCCGGCGCCGAAGTCGAAGAGCGCGTTCTCGTAACGGACACCTTCGGCGGCGGCGGCGGCGAAGTCGGCGCGTCCGGTGGCCACGGCGGCGCTCGCCAGCGCCAGCGCGATGCCGGCAGCGCCGTGCGAGAAGCCGGTGAGCATGCGGCCGCCGACGGTGACCCACGCGCGCGAACCGTGCGCGCTCGGCCGGCGCCGGTCGAGGAGATGCTCGCCGCAGGCGACGATGAGCGCGCGCACGTGCGCGTCGCCGCTGGCCGACAACAGCGGCGCCAAGGCGAGGATGGCGCCGGCGGCGCCGCCGGCGACGTCGAGCCGTTCGTCGCGCGCGGCGTCGCTGACCTCGATGGTGCGCGCCAACGCGAGCGCCTGGCCGGCGAGCCCGTCGTCGTTC
>DASXOU010000522.1:0-5758 GCA_036494045.1 Polyangia bacterium
TCATTGGGTGCAATCCGGCCGCCACTCGTTACAACAATCCGGCATCACACCTGCTGACGCGCTGCGGCGCCTCGTGGTATAGGCGTTAAACACATGCGACACCTCATCTTCGCCGCGGTTTTGGCGGTCGGCGTCGGCGGACTGCTCTTCACGGTGATGCGCTTCGTCCGCTTCATGTGGGTCGGGCGCGACGGCATACCGGTGGATCGACTCCCAGCACGCCTGGGGTCGGTTGTCCTGTATTGGCTCCTCCAGCGGAAGGTGATGGAGAAGCCGATGGACAAGCCGAGCTTCGGCTTCACGTCGCTGCATCACCTCGGCATCTTCTGGGGCTTCCTCATCGTCACCGTCGGGACGGTGGAGCTGTGGGTCAACGGGCTGACCGGGCTGTCGCTGCGCTCGTTGCCGGCGGCGGTCTACGGCCCGATCGAATGGACCATCGACGTCTTCAACCTGATCGTGCTCGTCGCCATCGGCTATGGCTTCTTTCGCCGTCTGGTGGTCAAGCCGCGCCTCATCCCGATGTCGCTCGACGCCGGCATCATCTTGTCGGCGATCGCGGGCCTCATGATCACGCACTTTTTCTTCCACGGCTTCCACATGGTCGCCACCGGAACGATCGGCGGCGAAGGGCCGGTCTCGACGGTGGTCGCCGGCTGGTTCGCCGGCGTGCCGCTCGAAACGGCGGCGACGCTGACCGAGGTCTTCTGGTGGACGCACATCGTCCTTGGGCTGGCGTTCCTCAACTACGTGCCGTACTCGAAGCACATCCACATCCTCGGCTCCTTGCCCAACATCTTCTTTCGCCTCCTCGATCAGCGCGGCGTCATGCCGAAGCTCAACCTCGAGGACGAGAACGACTGGGGCGTCGGCAAGATCGAAGGCTTCACGCGCAAGTCGCTCATGGATCAGTACGCGTGCACGGAGTGTGCGCGCTGCTCGAACTATTGCCCCGCGTTCAACACGCAGAAGCCGCTGTCGCCGATGCACCTCATCCACGATCTGCGCGACGAGATGATCGAGCGCGGCTCGCTGCAGATGAAGATCAAGAAGATCGAGGCGCAGCTCGCGGCGCAGCACAAGGCCAACGGCGCCTCGTCGCCGGGCGCGCACGGCGTGGCGACGCCGTCGGATCCGGCGGCGGAAGCGGCCGCCAGCGGGCACAACAAAGACGCGTCCGAGAATGCGTCGGGACATCCGCTCGGCGCCATGCTCGACGCGGCGAAGAAGGCGTACGACGAATTGCCGCCTCTCGTCGGCGGGCGCATCAAGGACGAGACCTTGTGGGCGTGCACGACCTGCGGCGCGTGCCAGGAGGTGTGCCCGGTCTTCATCGATCATCCGCTCAAGATCCTGCAGATGCGCACGCACCTCGTGCTCACCGAGTCGCGCATGCCGTCGGAGCTGGCGCGCACCTTTCAAAACCTCGAGAAGAACTCGAACCCGTGGGGCATCGCGGCCGAGAAGCGCATGGAGTGGGCCGAGGGGCTCGACGTGCCGACGGTGGAGACGAACTCGAACCCCGAGTATCTGTTGTTCGTCGGCTGCGCGGGCGCGTTCGACGATCGCATCAAGAAGACGATGCGCTCGCTCGTCGAGGTGTTGAAGGCGGCCGGGGTCAGCTTCGCGGTGCTCGGCGAGAGTGAGCAGTGCGTCGGCGATCCGGCGCGGCGCGCGGGCAACGAGTATCTGTTTCAGACGCAGGCAGAGGCCAACGTCACCGCGATCAACGACGCGAAGATTCGCAAGGTGATCGCGTCGTGCCCGCACTGCTTCCACACGATCAAGAACGAGTATCCGCAGTTCGGCGGCAAGTACGAGGTCATCCATCACTCGCAGCTCTTGGCGCACCTGCTCGCCGAGAAGAAGCTGACCATCGAGCACCCGGTGGCGCAGAAGCTGACCTACCACGACAGCTGCTATCTCGGACGCTGGAACGGCGAGTACGATGCACCGCGCGCGATCGCCAAGGCGACCTCGAAGGAGTACATCGAGATGCAGCGCAGCAAGGAACATGGGTTTTGCTGCGGCGGCGGCGGCGGGCGCATGTGGATGGAAGAGAAGATCGGCACGCGCGTGAACAACAACCGCACCGACGAGATCCTGGCGACGGGCGCGGAGGTCGCGGCGGTGGCCTGTCCGTTCTGCACCATCATGATCACCGACGGCGTCAAGGCGAGAAACATGGAGGAGAAGGTGCAGGTGCTCGACATCGCCGAGGTGATCGCGAAGTCGATGAAGCGGAAGAGCGAGCTAGCGAAGTCGTAGCGCCCTGGTGTAAAATTGCGGGGCGTCATGAGCCCCGACGATCCCGCGCTGCAGCCCGTCATCGTGCTGCGGGTCGTCATCCGTAGCCCCGATCTCGATACTTTCGTCAGCAAGTACTCGCGGTTCGTCAAGGACGACCGGATCTTCATCTTCACCAAGTCATCGCAGCCGGCGGGCACGCGCGTGCGCTTCACGCTCGAGCTCGCCGATGGGCAGCCGCTCCTGTTCGGCGAAGGCACCGTGACGCGCATCCGCTCGGACACGGGCGATCCGTCGAAGCCGCCGGGGATGGAGCTGAAGTTTCAGCCGCTCGACGAGCCGAGCCGCGAGCTCCTCGGGCGCATGTTGCGCGCGCGCGATCTGTCGACCGGGCAGTTCAGCGCGGTGACCACGCCGCCGTCGCCGTCGTCGCCGTCGCAGTTTCGCGAGGAGACCACCGACGCGCAGACCAACATCCGCGACGGCTCGACGTCGTCGGCGATTCCGCGCGAGTTCGAGGAATCGCCGCCGACGCTGCCGCCGCTGGCGAAGACGGGGGCGCAGCAGATCATCAAGGGGCCCGAGGCGCGGCAGGACGAGTCGGGCGCGGTGACGCTGGCGCAGGCGCCGCCGAGCGATCACGTCGATGCGCCGCCGCCGTCGCTGCCGCTGCACGTGCTGCCGTCGCCGCCGATCCCGGACGCCGCGAACATCGACAAGCAGTCGGGCGGCTTCTCGACGCCGACGCCGCTGCCGGCGCCGATTCCGGCGGCGCCCGAGGAGTTCGGCGGCTCGCCGCCGCCGACGAAGCTGGCGCGGCCGTCGCATTCGGACGCGGTGACCACGGGCGTGCCGGCGTTCGACGCCGAGCAGGCGTTCGTCGCGGCCGGGCCGGCGCCGGCGTTCGCCGAGGCGTTCCGCTCGCCGATTCCGGGCGTCCCGGTCGCGGGCGCGCCGTCGGCGGGCGGCAAGACGGTGCCGGCCAACCCGTTCAGCGAAGTCTCCGACGGCGCGATCGAATATTTCGTCGAGTGGTCGCTGGAGCAATCGACGGCGCCGAAGCCGAAGGTGGCCGAGGCGCACTTCGCCAACGTGGTGATGGCGACGCCGCGCGCGGAGAGGCGGCGGTCGATGCGCGCGCCGCTCCTCGGCGGGATCGCGATCGGGATCTTTCTCGGGCTGCCGCTCGGCGGCGCGATCGTGTGGTTCGGACGGCCGCTGCCGCCGCCGGTGATCGTGGAGAAGATGCCGGAAGTGGGGACGCCCCGGCCGGTGGCGGCGGATGATCTGGCGCTCGCGCGCGCCGAGACGCCGGATCTGGCGGCGGCGAAGGCGAGCGCCATCGCCGTCAAGCCGGTGAAGCCGAGCCCCGTCGCCGTCAAGCCGAGCGCCGTCGCCGTCAAGCCGAGCGCCGTCGCGGTGAAGCCGGCGCAGCCGAGCGGCGTGGCGAACGCGGCGTCGGGCGAGAGCGACACGGGCGAGAAGCCCGACAAGCTGGAGAAGCCGGTCAAGCCGGGCAAGGAAGACGCGGGCGAGCTGGCGATCGTGACGCATCCGTCGGGCGCCGCCGTCAGCGTCGACGGCGAAGCCAAGGGCAAGACGCCGCTGACGCTGTCGCTGCCCGTCGGGGCGCACGAGATCTCGGTGACCCGCGATCGCTACGCGACGGTCACGCAGCCCGTCGAGGTGCCGGCCAAGCTCGAGCTCACGCTCAAGCGTCCGACGGCGACCCTGCACGTCGACAGCGAGCCGGCGGGCGGCGAGGTCATCGTCGAGGGCAAGCCGCGCGGCAAGACGCCCGTCGACGTGACGCTCGACGCGTTCCATCATTACGACGTGCAGGTGACGCTGCTCGGCACCAAGCCGTGGCACAAAAGAGTCAGCTTGAAGCCACCGCAAACAGACGTAACTGCTAAACTATCGGTCGTCCATAATCCCTAGCCCCTTGACTTTCGGTTGAGTGGTCCGACCAATTCTGATAGGGTCGAATCATGCTCCACGAGATCGGAGCCGGGCTCGGTGACAAGCGCGCGCGGCCTACGTTGCTAGGCGCGCGCGAACGCGCTTCCCTGCTCGCGATCGCGCGGGCGTCGATGCCCGAGGGACGCTTCTTCGCCGGCGGCGGAACGCGTGCGGTCGACAAGGTCGATCACTTCCTGGCGCTGTCGCCGACGTCGGTGGGGCGCGGCTATCGCGCGATGCTGCTCGCGTTCGAGGCGTGGGCCGTCTTGCGCCATCGCGCGTCGCTCGCTGCGCTACCGGCGGAGACGGTGCTGGCGCTGCTCGAAGGCTGGCGCACGGGCGACATCGCGCGCCGGACGATGGTGCGCATGCTGACGGCGCCGCTCAAGATCGCGCACTACAACGACGCCAAGATGTACAGCGACGTCGGCTGCCGTTATGGCTCGCTGCCCGTGCGGGCCGAGCGTCCGCGTTGGATGGAGCGTGTCACCGCCGCGACCGAGCTCGAAGCCGACGACACCATCGAGTGCGACGTCGTGGTCATCGGCACCGGCGCCGGCGGCGCGGTCGTGGCCAAGGAGCTCGCCGAGAAGGGGCACGCCGTCGTCCTCCTCGAAGAGGGCGACTACAACACGCGCGCCGACTTCAACGGCCACTCGGCCGACATGCAGCGCAAGCTCTATCGCGACATGGGCGCCACGTTGTCCGTCGGCAACGCGGTCATCCCGATCCCGCTCGGGCGCACCGTCGGCGGCACCACCGCGATCAACTCGGGGACTTGCTATCGCACGCCCGATCGCGTGCTGCACGACTGGGCGCACGAGTTCGGGCTCGACGAGCTCTCGCCCGAGGCGATGGCGCCGCATTTCGCGCGCGTCGAGGACGTGCTCGGCGTGGCGCCGGCGCAGGCGAAGTATCTCGGCGGCGTCGCGCGCATCATCGCGCGCGGCTGCGACGCGCTCGGCTACGAGCACAAGCCTCTCCGGCGCAACGCGCCCGAGTGCGACGGCCAGGGCGTGTGCTGCTTCGGCTGTCCGACGGACGCCAAGCGCTCGACCAACGTGAGCTACGTGCCGCTGGCGCTCAAGGCGGGCGCCACGCTGTTCACCGGGCTGCGCGCCGAGCGCGTGATGGTCGACGGTGGGCGCGCGGTCGGCGTGGTGGCCTCGGCGCGGCTTTTGGGCGGCGAGCGGCGGACGCTGACGGTGCGCGCGCGGGCGACGGTGGTCGCGTGCGGATCGCTGCTCACCCCGCTTCTCCTCGAAGCGTCGGGCGTGGGCACCTCGTCCGGACAGCTCGGGCGCAACCTCTCGATCCATCCCGCGCTCGGCGTGATGGCGCTCTTCGACGAGAAGCTCGACGGCGGCAGCGCCATTCCGCAGGGCTACGCCATCGAGCAGTTCCACGACGAGGGCATCCTGTTCGAGGGCGCGTTCGCTCCGCTCGATCTGGCGGCGGCGTCGTTCACCATGATCGGGCCGCGCTTCGTCGAGCTCATCGAGTCGTACGATCGGCTCGCCTGCTTCGGCGTCATGATCGAGGACGTCTC
>DASXOU010000523.1:0-3285 GCA_036494045.1 Polyangia bacterium
GCTGACGACGTCGCCCGGGTTGCCGCCCAGGCCGACGACGGTGTTGACGCGGAAGATGTTGACGTGGTGCGTGCCCGGATTGGCGGCGAGCGTGAAGTGGTTGATCCACACATCCTGGCCCGGCGTTCCCGGCACGGCGAAGAAGTAGCAGTTCTGGACTTCGTCGCCGGCGCCGACGTCGAAGTGCGGCACGTTGAGCTGAAACCCATCGGTTGCCGCCGGCGGCTCGAGGAGCACGCCCGACGTGGGATTCGAGCATCCCGTGAGTACAAACGCGAGCACGACGCCCGCCGACGACCTTTGCATGCGCCCAGCATATACAAGGGGCGTGCCGCGTCAAACAGCGGCTCGAGCGCGCGGGATTCCGGCGTGATACAGAGATCGGGCCTCGAAAATCCGTGACTCGACAGCGACATTTCCGCCGCGTTCGTGGCCTGCTTCGCTATACTTTCGCCGCGAAAAAAGGGGGACGAGGTTTCACGATGCAGATTCGTTCGGCGGGCGTGGTGCTGGCGATTGGCCTCGGCGCGATGACGGCGCGCGTGTATGCGAATCCGGCGCGCAGCGACGAGGATATGTTCCTGAAACAGAGCCGCGGCGTGAACAACCCGCGCGATCTCGACGAGTGGCGCAAAAAAGAGAGCCGCGGCGGCCTCAAGCCCTATCCGGCAGCGCCGGCGGGATCGCCCAATCCTGCAGGCGGGCTGCCGCAGTTCGGCGGCTCGGGCTCGACCTCGTTCAGCGGGCCCGATCTCGGCGGCGAATCGTTCTCGTCGTTTCGCGCGCGCATGCTCAAGCAGAAGGCGTCGGTCGATCGCGCGGCGCACAACCTGCTCGAGTCGCGCTTCGATCTGTCGTGCAAGACCGATCCGAAGATCACGATGTCGAGATCGAAGCCGCAGCCGATCGGCCCGACGGGCCGGCTGCCCAAGGGCGTCAAGTCGTGGGAGGAGTACGCGGCCTGGTCGCCCGACAAGATTCGCGACGACGATCACTTCCCGTATAAGCCGCTCGATCATCCGCTGCACTCGACGGCGCACATCCTGTTTCCGAACCAGTGGCTGCGCGTGCACGCCGAGCACGAGCGCTTCGACGTCAGCATGGACATCCCCGATTGCTACATGCCGGAGTTCCCGCCGCCGCTCTATCTGACGACGCATCCGGAGATGGGCGACGTCACCCGCGGCGTCGAGATCACCTACGGCAACTACTTCAACATGTTCAACGGGCTCATCACGCCCGAGCAGCTCGACGGGCTGCGCATCCTGGTGACGCCGTTCCAGACTACCTGGTTCAACGTCACGCACCATCGCGTGACCACCGAGCCGTCCGAGGGCGTGACCTGTTTTTCCTGTCACGTCAACGGGCACACCAACGGCGCCATCGAGCTCGCGCCCGACTCGCGGCCGAACTACGCGCGCCTGCGCGTCGACACGCCGACGCTGCGCGGCAACTACTCGATGCTGATCTTTTCGTCGAAGCGATCGATCCGATCGATGGATCACTTCGCCGAGGTCGAGGAATACTTCGACGGCGACACCACGATGCTGGCGGCCATCGGCGGGCGCGATCTCGAGAAGCCGAACACCAACCACGTGGGCGACTTCAACGCCATCATCGATTTTCCGCCGGCGCCGAAGCTCGATCCGACGAACCATTTGTACGCCGACAAGGCGACGCCCGCGGAGCTGCGCGGCGAGAAGCTGTTCTACGGCAAGGGCAAGTGCGGCTCGTGCCATCCGGCCGAGCACTTCTTCCAGGACAACTCGCTGCACGATCTGCAGGTCGAGCGCTTCTATCGCGGACGCCCCGAAGGGCCCATCAAGACCTTCTCGCTGCGCGGGATCAAGGACTCGCCGCCCTATCTACACGACGGGCGCCTCTTGACGCTCGAAGACAGCGTCGAGTTCTTCGACATCATCCTGCAGACCAAGCTGTCGGCGGAGGAGAAGCGCGACCTCGTCGCCTTCTTGCGCGCGATCTAGAACTGCAGCGGATCGAACGTCGAGGCCAGGATGTTCTGGACGGCGGCGAGCTGCTCGACGTCGCGGTCGATGGGCTTACGCGACTGCTGCTCGGTGCGATCGTACGCCAGCATCGGCGCATCCTCCGGCAGCACGTCGTCCGACGGCAGGCGGCCGGTGTAACGAGCGTGCGCGCTCTCGCCGTGCGCCGAGGTGTCGACCCAGCGCACGTCGATGTCGCGCGAGTCGATGTGCACGAACTCCTGCTTCGGGTAATAGCCGACGCCGACGTGGCGGAAGTTCAGCCACACCCAGTTGGCGACGACCTTGGACTTGACGCCCGGCACGTGGATGTCCATCGCGCGGCCGAGGAAGTGCTTCGAGTGCGGCGCGCCGTACGGCTTGGCGCGATAGCCCGAGACCACGTCGATACGGCCGACGTTGAAGTGCTGCGCCACCAGGCTGACGATCTCGACGGTGCGCGCGCTCATCGGCTTTTCGCGGCCGGTGCGCCAGCAGCGGACAAAATGGGAGAAGTCCTTCATCACGTCGGGCTGCGCGTCGCCGTACTCGTCGAACAGGGCGAACGACGCCTCTTCGTGGCGGTTCTCGAAGTAGAACGTGAACGCCGGGCGCTCATCCAAATGGTCGGGGACGAACATGTGGGCCAGGTCCGTCACGTTCGAAATCAGCGTCAGCGCGATTGAAAGCAGCGGGATCATGGCGTCATCTCCTCGGGGAGCTGACCGTGGCTAGAGCAGGCGCCGTGCCGACCTTGCGCGCACGACTCAACCGTCGAGCATCATGACGTTTTGCGTTTGAGCTAGCGGATCGGCGCGGCTTGCAACTCTCCGGATTCCGGAGAGTGCGTTCCGGAAACCCTAGAATCGGAAACCGCCAAAATCTCGTGCTACTATGCGCGAAGTGTCCCGCGACTCCCGCCCGTCGACGATCGCGATCAAGACGCGCGACCCGGCCGCCTACACGACCGCCCGCCTGATCGTGCTGCCGCCCGCCGGGGCCGAGAAGAGCCTGGTGCTCGGCGTGCCGCACGTACGGATTGGAGCCGGCTCGTCCAATGACGTGGTCATCGACGATCCGCACGCCTCGCGCCACCACGCCGAGATCCGCAAGACCGACGAAGGCTGGCTCTTACGCGATCTGGGCTCGCTCAACGGCACGCGCGTGGGCGACGTCGCCGTCAAAGAGGGCCTGCTTCACTCGGGCGCCACCATCACGGTCGGCGAGACGCGCATCAAGTTCCTCGCCGACGACGGGCGCGCCGAGGAGATCGCGGTCAGCCCGCACCACAGCTTCGGCG